>CAMKTV010000003.1 GCA_946415785.1 uncultured Solobacterium sp. | reverse complement strand
CAGATTAATCCAGGAACAACACTAACAAAACTTTTCTTAATGATACAAATAGCAATAAAGATCAAGCCATCGCTTACTAAAAAAGCCATGACTTGTGAATATATCATTTCTGAAATTCTATGTAGTGAAACTTGGGTGCCGTTATATAGATTAACGAAATAAACGTATAGAATAAAATACAATGCTATGATTACATAATTTCCTAATTGATAATATGTCTTAACTTCTATTTTGGCATAATATAAATACCAACACGCGCCAAAGGCAAGTGCTACCAAAATATAGTTCATTAATTTCATTATTTGTAATGTAATTCTTTTTCGAAAGCTTCCCATTTTCTACCTCACTTTCCCTAAATGTATAAAAGACCTATGCTCAATCACGGGCACGCTCTTTTATAGCGACAGTTTTTAATTGAGATGTAGAAAATCTACTAAAACAATACAAAAACTTATTTAGGTCAGGTATAAGATCTTTTTCTTTTAAATTTACAAAAAAGAGCAGGATTTATACCCCATATAATTATATCAATTTTTGTATTGTTATTTTATGGTGTTTTGTAAAATATTTTAGTTAAAATATATTGTTGTTTTTAGCATCTTTTTTTGACTTTTTTATCAATAAGTCCATTGTATATTTAAGTAATATCGCTATAAGCACAATAATAACTAACGTAGTAATTTCACAGATATATATGTTAGTTAGATAATTATTTAATAGAATTGATATTCTTTCATGAAATGCGACTTCTATTAAATATATTTCTAGTGTAATATTGCCTAAATAATTAAATGAATTGTTTATTCCTTTGCCAACTCTAATGTTGGATAATAATTCAGCTATATTAGCCAACAGGTATATGACTCCAGGAATGATTATTATAAAAGGATACCAATATAGGCCATAATTGTAGCGAATACTAGAAGTAATATATGGACATACACTTATATAACTTCCAATTATAAAAAATATAAACAATAAAGGAATATTAATTTTTAATTGTTCATGATATTCTCCTAGATATGCGAAAATCATTCCTAAAATGTAAATAAATATTCTGCTAGCTAACATTAGCTTATTTGTTTTAAGACAAAAAATATTTAAAGCAACGAAAATGATTGATAAAGGGATTAAGAGTATTCTTTTGTTTTTAATCAAATAAAAAAATAATGGACTAAATAGATAAAACAAGATAATCGCAAAGATAAACCAATTGAATCTAAGTTTTATTTTCGCAATATAACCAAACAATAAAAGATTTCCTAAAAAGCTAAATAATGCCTCGCTTATATTTGGGTCTGCAGTGAATTGGTTGATATTTATTGAATAATAAATAATTAGTATAAAAACATAAGTCGGATAAATTCTTTTAAATCTTCTTAAATAATAATTTGCTAAATTCTTAAAAGAATCGATGCTTTCATTTTTTTCAATTGAATAAAATATTCCAAAGCCAGACAGGAAAAGCAAAACATCTACAGCACCATAAGATCTGGCCTTTATCATATTAAAAGGAATAGGCAACGACATTCTCATGTGAAAGAAGACAACTAAAAGAATAGAAAAACCCATTATGCCTTTTCGATATTTACTAATGAGTTTGCATAGTTCTCCTATTTCAACTGAAAACTTATCTTTTAACATTTAATGTCTTTTTAAACTACCTTTTTAAGTACTGGAATCTTACTAAAAATACAAGATATAACAAATGAAATAATTATTGTTGATATTGTTACTAATGGGATAATAGCAAGCGCCGATTCAAAACCGATTTTAAGGAACACCTTATACATGACTTTTAATGCCAACAGATGAGTCACATATATTCCTAAACCATGTTTTGCGACATTATGAATAATGATATTTTCTTTGTCTATAGATTTAGATTTAACAAATACAAACAAAGCTGTTGATTGAAGAAGAACATTTAAACTTAAATAACCATATGACTGTGTTGGCGTTTTTAAAATAATCGACAATAAATACGTTCCAAAAATTGAAACTAATAAGCCAATTATTCCACCAATATATAAATAGTTTTTTCTTTTTAATGAATAATTATTTAAATACCATCCTAAGATGTAATAGGCTGTATATCCACAAACATAATCTATATGTAATTTTTTCTTTAAGATATCATATAGATAATAGAAAATATTATTAAAATTCGCGCCCACTACAATGATTTGGGGGATTATAAAATTAAAAATCAAAGCCAAAATTAAAAAATATTCAATATATTTCTTGTTTTCCTTTTTAACCCATAATCTTAATAAGGGTGTAATTAAATATAAGCCTATTATCAAATAAATAAACCATAGATGATAATAGCCACTTATTAAAGAGCCAATTAAGCTAACAGCATCAATTGTTTCTTTTTTAATAATTATTCTAAAGCCTATTTCAAACACTATCCAATAAATAATTGCCCAGAATATGAATACTAAAACTAATTTGCCAATATGTTTAATTAGTTTTTGTTTATTAAATTCATAATTCTTATCAAGAAACAAAGCGCCAGAAATCATGACGAATACAGGAACGCATATTCTAGCTAAACTTTCAGGAATAATTGCGCACAAAAAATCAAATGACCCAATGTCGTTTTTTACAAAAATCGAACATGTATGAACAACGATAACAGACAGACAAGCTAAAACTCTTAATACATCCAAATAATAAATTCTTTTCTTTGTTTCATTTGGTTCCATTTTGTTTTCCTCTTTAGTATTTGTATATTGGAAAAACTATTTTAGTCTATATGTATAATTTTCTTCTCTTTTGCTCAAATCTATCTTCATTAAATCACCAAGCACCTCGTCATATTCAGCAGGATATGGTATGTCATATCCAGCAGCTGAATTAAACGTCATTTCTCCAAAATATATTTTTCCATTCATGTTATATAAATCAACTCTTACAAATGTAAAATTGCTTGCTAAGGTATCAGCAATTTCTATCATTTTATCTATATTGCTTGGAAGCGTGTAATCCGAGATGTTATCTCTCATTCCTACGTTCATATTAAACGGAGCAATGCTCAAATCTCTATTAAAAGTTGTACACGTTTCTTTTTCTTCGTTTGCACAATCTTCATTTATCCAGAAATATTGGCACTTACCATTAAAACACATGAATTTATAATCTCTAGTTTTTTCGCTTGATAAATCTTCGCAAAATTCTTCTATGATTATTCTTGGCTTAATTCCTTTATATTGTGTCTCTAATGAAACGCAATATGTATAATCGGTTTTTAACCATTTATTAATTTTTCTTTTAAACTCTCTAAAATCCCTTTTTGTTACTTTTGTTTTATCTTTAACGATAATATTCATATGTGAACCGTGTGTGCATTTCATCACAAATCTATTTGGCAACAAATTAAAATCTATCTCTTTAAAACTTTCAAAACAATCTTTACCATTTATTTTTATTAATGGCATTAAATAATCTTCGCCAATTGTTTCTTTTATATATTCTTTAACTGTATATTTATCACTATATAAATTTTTTCTGGGGTCTTGATCGTATAACTTAATCCATTGGCTTTTTTCAGTAAATGTTCTAGGGTTTTCTAATGATAGTTTTTTTCCTCTAGAGTATTCTCTTTTATTAGCAAATTCTACATAGCGTTTAATCAAGTAATCTTCATACTCGCTCTCTGGCATTCTTTTTGCGTGTTGATAATGTTTAATTTTCAAATATGCATAATACTTTTTTCTCAAATAATTTGCTAATTTGCTACGTTTCAATTTCATTTTGCTTACCTCACACATTTTGTATGCTTATTATTATTTAATCATATCAAAAGTTTTTTTAAAACATGATTAGCATTTGCTTATCTAGAGTAATAATTAACCTTTGTAGCCATTCTTGATTATATAAAACTTAATACTTTTGTTATAAAAAAGGACTTCCTGTTTTCCCAAGAAATCCTTTGTCTGTATGTTTTGACTAAATATTAGTCTTCATCATCATCTTGTAGATCTTTAGCAGCTGCAGCTATTACCTTATCAGCGACATTTTGAGGTGCTCTTTCATAACGATCAAAATCAATTACGAATGTTCCTCTACCCTTAGTCATTGAACGAAGTTCAGTAGCATATTTAAGCATTTCTGCCATTGGTACTTCAGCATCAATCTTAGCTTCACCATCATCTGTAGATCCTGTATCAAGAATCATACCACGACGTTTATTGAAATCACCAATGATATCACCAGTATATTCTTCTGGACATAATACTGTAACTTTACCAATTGGTTCAAGAATTGCTGGGTTAGCAGCAGGAATACCTTTCTTGAAGGCAATTCTAGCAGCAGCTTCAAATGAATTTGGTTTTGAATCTACTGGGTGGTAAGAACCATCATACAATGTTGCTTTAACATTTACTACTCTGCAACCTGCTAAAGGTCCTTTGCCCATACAACTTCTTAAACCTGTTTCAACAGATGGGAAGAAGTTTTTAGGTACTGCGCCACCAAAGATTTCTTCAGCGAATACTAATCCTTCATCTTCTGGATTTCTTTCAAATCTGATCCAAACATCACCAAATTGTCCAGCACCACCATTTTGTTTCTTATATTTACCTTGAACTTCAGATTTACCGAAGATTGTTTCACGGTATTGAACTTTTGGCTCTTTCATTTCGATTTCAACTTTGTATCTTGTTTTTAATTTAGATACAACTACATCTAATTGCTGATCACCAATCGCGTAAAGAACCTGTTCACCAGTTTCACCATTTCTTACAAAATTAAGTGATTTGTCTTCAATTAATACCTTCTTAATTGCATCAGACATCTTGTCTTCATCATCTTTAGTCTTTGGAGAAATGGCCATACCTAACATTGGTCTAGGATATTCAATTTCTTTAAGTTTAACTTGTTTTTCTTTAGTACATAATGTGTCATTAGTTTCTGTAACATTTAATTTAGTTAAAGCAACGATATCGCCACATGATGCTTTTGTAACTGGAAGTTGTTGTTTGCCACAAATAACAAATAAGCCACCAGCTTTATCACCTGTTTCCTTATTTGCGTTGTATAAAGCAGTTGCTGTAGTAAGAGTACCTGACATAACTTTTAGATATGAAATCTTACCTACGAAAGCATCAACTACAGTCTTGAAGACGATTGCTGAGAATGCTTCATCATCACTTGTCTTAAGTGTTACATCACCTGCTTTGATTTCACCTTTTTCTTGATATACTGGAGTGTAAGCGCATAAGAAATCCAATAAAGCATCAACACCTTTAGAATTAATAGCGCTTCCTGCTAAGATTGGTTTTAAATCACCAGATTTTAATGCATTCTTTAAGCCATTTTGTAATTCTTCTTCACTGAATTCTTCACCTTCAAAGAATTTATCCATTAATGTCTCATCAGCTGTTGCGATAGCTTCAGCGATTTGATCATAATATTTAGCAGCTTCTCCTTCTTTCTTTAATGAACTTGAGCCATCAGGAAGAATGAAAGGTACTACACCACTACCATATTTAGCTTCTAGATCTGCTACAACTTTATCATAATTTGCGTTTTCATCATCAATCTTATTGATAAAGAATACTACTGGTAAACCATCTTTAACAGCTAATTTAACTGCCTTTTCTGTTCCTGATTCAATTCCTTCTTTAGCACTTACAAATACTAAAGCTAAATCTGCTACAGCAGCACCTGAAACTTTTTCACCTTCATAATCCAAATATCCTGGAGTATCAATGAAATTTAATTTCTTGTTTTTCCATTCAACTGGTGCTAAAGCTGTAAATACTGATAAGCCTCTTTTAGCTTCTTCTTGGTCAAAGTCCATAGCTAATGAGCCATCACCACCTTTGCCCATACGATCAATTGCTTTTGTTAAGAATAGAGCACTTTCAGCTAATGTTGATTTACCACTGCCAGAGTGTCCTAATAATACAATATTGCGTACATCTTTTCCTGCATAGTCTTTCATATCTTTTCCCCTTTATTCAAATATATTTTTAAGCCCAGATGGTATTTCACCTCTGAAATAATCTACTGCCATTTTGCCACTATTGTCTTTGATGTCAATCTTGGCTCCTTTATTTAATAAATAGACAATTTCATCTTCATATCCTGAGAAGCAAGCTCTCATTAAACATGTGCATCCTTTATTATCTTGAGCATTGATATTTGCGCCTTTTGATAATAAAAGGTGGAAAGTTTCAATCTTGAAGCCGTTTATTGCTTCAATCAGGGCTGTTCTCCCTTCTTCGTCTTTTCCCTCTATTTCAGCACCATTGTCAATTAATAATTCTACTACTTCTGATTGTCCTTCATATGCTGCTCTTATTAATGCTGTTCTTCCTGCATTATCATGAGCATTCACATTAATTCCTTTTTCAATCAGCATCTTGCATATTTCATATCTACCTTTTTTAGCTGCTCCCATTAGAGCTGTTTTATTTTTATCATCTCTAGCTCTAACATCAGCTCCTTTTTCCAGCAAATATCTTACAACTTCTGTATAGCCTCTTTTACTAGCACGCATAAGGGCTGTTCTTTTTTCGGTGTTAGTTGTTTCAATATTAGCACCTTTTTCTAAATATTCTTTCACAAGATTTAGATCGCCAGACTTACAAGCTTGATAGAAGTTTTTGTTTAGCTCTTCTTGATTCATCATTCCCCCTTAAGATAAAAAAATGAACGCATAAACTCCGTTCATATTAAAAGTATTAATTTTTGTATGTGACAATGAAGGCAGTTGCCTCATTGTTTTGTTTTAATTCTGTCTTATTAATACTGCACATAATTTTTACCTACTATTATTTTAATATCTACGCTCTTTATTCTCAATACATAATTACTGAAAATATTTTCATTAATTTAAAAAGCATCTTAAGATGCTTCGTTTCATAGGCACAAGGATAGATCACAATAATGATTATTTAGATATTTTTAGTATCTAAATATAATCTCCTTTCTTTTTAAAAAAATTAATAATAGATTCTTATTTAAGAAACAGTTTTGATAGTTTCATTTGCTTTTCTAACTGCTTCTTCATGAGATAAACCAAAGTCTTTTTCTAGCATTAGAATAACAGACTCTTTATTCTCTGCGATAGCTTCAGTTCTGCCTTCAATCTTACCTAGAGTGATTCCTTCAGCTTTGCCTAAAGCGATTCCTTCCGCTTTACCTTTAGATATTAATTCTTCTGCAATTTCGCACATTTGTTATAAATCTCCTTTAGTACTCATTAGTATTTGCTATTAATAGTTACATATTAGAATTAGATTTCTTTGAAAAAGAATCATCTATGACTTTAATGGCATCTTCATGAGAAAGTCCAAATTTTTCTTTTAGTATAGCAGCAAACATCTCTTTATTCTCTGCGGTAGCTTCAGTTCTGCCTTCAATCTTACCTAGAGTGATTCCTTCAGCTTTGCCTAAAGCGATTCCTTCCGCTTTACCTTTAGATATTAATTCTTCTGCAATTTCGCACATTTGTTTGTTACCCTCCTTAGTTTCTTTCAGTTTCTTTGTTGCTTCCTTAATAGGTAGACATAACATGTCATCTGCTTTATTACAGTAGAAGTCATGCATTAGTCTTCCTAGTTTTGTTTTTAAAGTAGTATATGATGAATTGACATAGATGATATGTTCTTCATCATTGAATAGTTCTTTTGTCTCTAATATGGTTCTTTCTATATGATAGATAGGTAAACCACCTTTTAATACATCATTTTCAGTTATGAATATAATGTATGTTTCATTTAACTTATCATAGTTTTCACCTGTATCAATACCTTTTTGATCAAGAATTGAACTATTGAAACGAGCTCTTTTTCTTATAGCACCTGCATTAGTTCTTTGTATCTCTATATTATAGAGCTTTCCTTTATTATCTTTAGCTAAGATATCAAAACGGGCAGATTTGCCAAAGATATTTGAAACACTATCTTGAGAATGAACCTCTAATACCTTAAGATCTTCCATTTCCATTATCACCTGAAGTATATATTCAGCTACTTCTTTATTATTCTGTATCATCAGTGATAAGAAAGTGTCATCTATAGGACGGAATCTATCAATCCTATCCTTAATTTCTTTCATCCTTTCATTGTCTGTCAAATAGCTATTATTCTTCATAAATATTATATCAATAATTGTTATGTAATCATTAAGCACCTCCTTGTCCCTATATTTCTTTATTGACAAGAAGGAGGTAAAAATCCTCACTAAAATGGAAGATTTTTTAATTTTTTGATAATTTTTTAATATTTAGAAGATAGTTTTAAGTATTTCGTTATATTTTGGCATATGATATTCAAGAACTTCATGAAATCTCTTAGAATGATTTGGAATCACAAAATGAAGTAATTCATGCCACAAGATAGCCTCAATACATGTTTCATCAAAATGAATCAGGCGTTCATTCATGACAATCAGATTCTTTTTATTATAATTAATGCCCCAGGCAGATTTTAAGAGTTTTATTTTATATTCTGGCAATAGATTATACCCATAGTCTTCAATGATGCTTAAATATTTCTCCTGTTTAGCTTCAATTATTTCTTTTATCTTTTTCCTGCTTAATTTATAAAAGACGTTGATTGCTTCATCAACATCGCCATTTTTACAATGCACAAAAATCATATCATCGACAATTTTGACTTCATCTTTTCCCTTCATATAAAAGAAACGATATTTCTTGCCTAGATAATAAATATAATCGCCGATATTAGTCTTTGAATTACTTTTCTTAGTGGTTTTATTATTTATCCAGTTGCCCTTGCTTAAAACAAATGAAACAACTTCTTCTTTTTTTACCCATTTAGGACAGGTCACCTCTAAAACATTACCTTTGACTCTTAAATAGATATTTTTATTGTTTTTTCTTATGATTTTTAATTCATAATATTTATCACCAATTTGAATCATAATAGTATTTTTTATAAATAAACGAGTCTATTAATATTCTCTTGAATAAAGTATTAAAATAGTTTATCATATAGTAGCAGCGAAATTGGTCCGGTGGTGTAGCGGTTAACATGCCTCCCTGTCACGGAGGAGATCGCGAGTTCGATTCTCGTCCGGACCGCCATTATATAAGATTAGACATCCTTAAGGATGTTTTTTATTTTCCTAATACTTTAACAGCAGCACTGCAGCCTATTCTATCAGCACCCTCACTGATAAAACTTTCCATATCTTCTTTAGTTCGAATGCCACCAGCAGCTTTAATCTTTACATCAGGTCCAATATATTTTTTAAATAATCTGATATCTTCTATCTTGGCACCATCACTGCCAAAACCTGTAGATGTTTTGATATATTCTGCTCTAGCTTCAGTCACACATTTACATAAGGCAATCTTTTCTTCTTCATTTAAGTAACATGTTTCAATGATGACTTTTAATAATTTGTCTTCACATGCCTTTTTTATTTCTTTTATTTCATTTGTTATCTTTTCAAATAAGCCATCCTTTGCCCAACCGATATTGATAACCATATCAATCTCTTCAGCCCCATCTTTGATGGCTTCTTTAGTTTCAAAAACCTTCACTTCTGTTGTGTTATAGCCTAATGGAAAACCTATAACAGTTGCGATCTTAACATCAGGGAAAGTTTCTTTACAATGTTTAATATATGCAGGTGGAATACAAACAGTAGCAGTCTTATTCTCCCTTGCCTCAAGACATAGCTTATCTATTTGTTCAATAGTAGATGTAGCCTTTAATAAAGTATGATCTACGCGACTTAAAATTTCTTCATTATTCATAATCTATTCCTCCTTTATCATTTTATGATATTTAAAATTTTTTTATAATATAAACATGAAAGAAAGATACTTGATAATATTCAAAGGTATAGTTCAAGGTGTAGGTTTTAGATATCACATCTATCATCTGGCTTATGAATTAAATCTGACTGGCTATGTCAGAAATCTTTATAATGGCGATGTCCAGGTTGAAGTTCAGGGGAATAAAGAAAGTGTCGATGAATTCATAAAAGAAGTTTTATATGGTCAGAAGAATTCGTTTATTAAAATAATGGATTACAGTCTTAAAAAGATATCAGTAGATGAAAGTGATAGAAATTTTAGAATTGATTATTAGATATTAGCGAATTCATACATGATGATGGCTCCAGCCATCGCCACATTTAAGGAATCGATATTGTGCATATCGATTTTTACTATTTCATCAGCTATTTTAAATGTTTCTTCTTTTAGGCCGCTACCTTCATTGCCTAAAATAAAAGCCATCTTTTCTTCTTCATTTACTTCAGTTAAAGATTTTGTATTATCTTTTAAACCAGTCGCATATATTTTAAATCCCAGCTGTTTTAGCTTTTCAATCTCACTATAAATATCACCAACATAAATATTTAGTTCATATATTTTTCCATTAGAAGCACTTAAACATTTAGGATGATATAAATCAGCACAATTATCTGTCATAATAATTGAATCAAAACCAAATAAATAAGCTGTTTCTATGATGCGTCCAATATTTAAAGGATCACTTAAATCTTCTAGAATCATTACTCTATTTTGATAGTTATTATTCTGTTTAATTTTTTTGCCTATGCCAATATATGATAGACCATCTTTTTTTGATATTTTATTTAATACTTCTTTACTGACTTCGTAGGTATCTAAAAATTCAAAGGGTTTTTTATCAGTATAAATTAATGTCTTTAAATAATTATTTTTATATGCTTCTTCAATTAATTTTTCATCTAATAATAAATATTCTTCATCACGATATTTCTTCTGATGAAGTTTTGTCCAGTTCTTAACTTTTTTGTTTTCTAATGATTCAATCATTTTCTTTGTCCAAATAATAAAGTCGCAACTACATCAGCTGCTGCAGCAGCATTTAAAGAATTCCTGAAATCAGATCCATAAGGAATATATAAGAATTGATCACAGATATCTAAAAGAGCACTTGATATTCCTCTTTTTTCACCACCTAATAAGAAAATACATTTATCAGAAAACTTCTCTTCAAAAATATCTTTCGCATCATCTCCTCTTTTTAAGGCATAACTTTTATATCCTTTAGATTTTAATTCTTTAATATCTTTGACTGGATCATTTGTAAGTTTTATATTAACCATCTCAAAGGCGCCAGCACTTGATTTAATGAGTTGGCCTTCCATATTTGTATAATCTCTTTGCGGTAAGATTATATTCTTTATTCCAAATGCGTAAAGTGTTCTGATGATATAAGCCAAATTAAAAGGATCTTCAATTCCATCTAAATAAAAAACATCGCCCTCACTTAATTCATCATATTTTCTTGGGCCAACAGTTGCAATAATGCCACCATGATTTTTTCCTTTTGTTAAACTTAAAAAAGCTTCAGCATCTACTTCGTGACACATGATATTTTTTTCTTTAATTATCTTTCGAATATAATTAAAATCTTTTGTTTTCTTATGTGAATCAATATATACTTCAATTATTTCTCTTTTTGAATTATTGATACAAGCTTTTACCGCAATAGCACCTTCAGTAATCATGAAACTTTCCTTATCATATAATCTTTAGCTACTTTAAATGGAATTCTGATATTAACAATTTGTGTTGGTTTATGGGCTTCACTAATAAAATGCCAGTCTTCATCAAACATCATATTATTCACAAATTGTTTATTATTCATATCTGGTCCAAATACTTCTAGAGTATCTTTTAAATCAAACATATTCTTAACTTCAATTTTTGCGATGTTTCTGGCTTCATCATATTCTTTAACTATTGCGACATAATCATGAGTTACACCTGCACCATTGATTCCATATAATGATTTATCTTCATCACATTTGCCACTTAAAAAACCAGTAGCACTTGGTCTATTTTCTGCCTTGTATAATTCATTAGTGTAATATTCTTGACGGTCGCTACTCACGTGACCTTTTTCATATATTTCATCAATTAGATTACGATAAGTCTTTACAACCTGGGCAATATAATATTCTGATTTCATTCTTCCTTCTATTTTTAAAGAAGCGACATTGGCATTAATCAGATCTTCAATATATTCGTTAGCTCTTAAATCTTTTGAAGACATGCTTAAAGGATTATTTGGATCAGATAATAAAACGCCATTATTATATACATGATATTTCCAGCGACATGAATGGGCACATCCACCTCTGTTCGCATCTCTGTTAGTCATACGATTAGACATTACACAACGTCCAGAATAATTAGCGCACATACCTCCATGAATAAATACTTCAATTGGTAATGACGAATTATTGCTTATTTCTTTGATTTCTTCCATTGATGCTTCTCTGGCTAATACAACACGATCAGCGCCAAATTCCTTGAGCATTTTAATCGCCTCACTATTTAAAGAAGATAGTTGTGTTGATACGTGAGCTTCCATTTTTGGGAAATGTTTCTTGACATAATTTATTAAGAATGGTGAAGAAATAATCAAAGCATCAACACCAAACTCATATAACATTTCCAAATATTCTTTGATGCCTTTAAAATCATCATCATGGAAAACAATGTTTACAGTTACATAGATCTTCGCCTTTCTAAGATGTGCATATTCAACAATTTCTTTAATATCTTCATTAGAAAAATTACTGGCCCTAGAACGCAATGAATAATTCTCGCCTCCTAGATATACAGCGTCAGCTCCATATTTAATCGCTATCTTCGCTTTCTCTTTGTCTTTGGCTGGTGCCAACAATTCAATCTTAGACATTTTCTTCCTTTTTCTTAGTGATCTTTTGGTATAAATATGCAGAAGATAATTGAAGATATGGATGATTGTTTTTGAACATCTTGAATAGATATTCAGAATTATCAGCCGACAATCTCTTGATATCTTTTGCGACTTCAAGTACAACATCAAAATCTTTGATGAAATTATCATCGATTATTAAACGTTTTAAATAATCTTTAATATAAGCTAATTCATGATACATCACAAAACAATAATCAGTATAAATTCTTGTGCCATATTTATCTTCAACAATTGGTAATTCATAATTACGGTTTTCTTCTACCAATCTAATAGTCTTCATATTCTTTAGATTTAAAGGCACACCAATATAATTGAAATAATTATTTAAGAATTCTCTTTTAGAACTTGCCATCTTTAAATGTCCAAATACTTGAAGGTCTAATTTCATTGGATTATTTTTCACTACTTCTAATAATTCTCTAATCTCTAATTCGCGAGCTAAGACAACACCTAAACCTCTTTTTAAATAAAAAGAAATATCTAATGTATTAGTCATTAATGTATCAGGATCATATATTAATAAATCTTCAATATTCAATTCTTTCGCAATACTTAAAACTGCCAAATCAGAGAAATAAATACCATCAAATTCTTTATCTTTTATATATTCAAGATAATTCTTAAGCCTTGTAAGTTCTCTCTCATTAATAAAGACATCAACATTCACATATCTTTTTAATTTATTTTTAAGACAGTATTCATTTATGTCTTCAAATTCATTTAATGAATAATTAAATCTTGTGGAAAAATTACTACCAAAAATAACACCTTCACATGAAGATGAACTTAACTTATTAAGATTTCTTATTGAGCTAAGGGTTATTAGTCTTTCCACAAGTTGATTTTAACATATTAAATATTAAAATACGGAGTTATTATTCTTCTTCTTTGCCACCCTTATTTATTTCTCTTAAATGTCTTCTACGATCTAAATTAGTCAAATATTTTTTTCTGATTCTGATTGCATCTGGAGTTATTTCCACAAGTTCGTCATCGTTGATGAATTCTAATGCTTCTTCTAATGTAAATTCACGATGAGGAACAAGCTTCATAGCTTCATCATTTCCTGTAGATCTGATTGCTGTCATCTTTTTGTTGATAGTTGGATTTACTTCCATGTCCTGCAACTTAGAAGAAACGCCAACGATTTGTCCTTCATATACCTCTTGCGCTGGGCCGACAAACAATTGTCCTCTTTCTTGAAGATTCCATAAAGAATAGGTCATTGTTTTACCTGTTGCGCAACTTATCATTGCCCCATTTAATCTTTCAGGTATTTCTCCTTTAAACGGTTTATATTCAATAAACTTTCGAACTAGTACGCCTTCACCTTTTGTCATATTGATGAATTCTGTTCTAAAGCCCATTAAGCCTCTAGTAGGAGAATGATAGATAATCTTTGTATAAGAACCTTCATCTTCAATATCAACCATTTCACCCTTTCTTAGATTTAAGGCATTGATTACTGAACCAGAATATTCATTAGGTACTGAACATACTACTTCTTCAATTGGTTCACATAATTCATGATTAATTGTTCTAAAGATTACTTCAGGTCTAGATACAGCTACTTCATAAGATTCTCTACGCATGTTCTCTAAAAGAATTGATAGATGTAATTCACCTCTACCACTTACTTTGAATTTATCAGTTGTATCTGTTTCTTCTACTTTTAAACCGACATTTACTTCTAATTCTTTTTCCAGTCTTTCTTTGATATTTCGGCTTGTAACATATTTTCCAGATTTGCCTTGGAATGGTGAAGTGTTAACCATGAAATTCATTGATAGTGTTGGTTCTTCAATCGCAATCATTGGCAGAGGATCAACAACATCTTTAGCACAGATTGTGTCGCCTATTTCAATATTATCAATGCCACTGACTAAAACAATGTCACCACATTGTGCTTCATCAATCGCTACTCTTTTTAATCCCTGATAATTATATAAATTCGCAATCTTTCGATTTTCTTTTTTGATATCACTATCACAGACGGTTATTATTTCGTTATTCTTAATAACACCTTCATAAACTCTACCGATACCGATACGACCAATATAATCATCATAAGCTAGAGCACTTATCTGCATCTTTAAAGATTTATCTAATAGATTTGGATAAGGCTGTACATGATGAATAATAGTTTCAAATAAAGGAACGATGTCCTTATTTGTATCTTCCATTTCATATCTGACAATTCCTTCTTTGGCGATGCCATAAAGAATTGGGAAGTCTAACTGATCATCGCTTGCCTTTAAATCTAAGAATAAATCATAAACTTCATCAATTACTTCAATAGCTCTTTGATCCTTCTTGTCTATTTTATTGATTAATAGAATTGGCCTTAAGTTTGCTTCTAGAGATTTCTTTAAGACAAAACGTGTTTGAGGCATTGGACCTTCGCTTGAATCAACCAAAAGAATAACCGTATCAACTGTTTTAATAATTCTTTCAACTTCACTAGAAAAATCCGCATGTCCTGGTGTATCAACAATATTAATTTTGTAATCCTTATAATTAATTGAGCAATTCTTAGAATAGATAGTAATTCCTCTTTCTCTTTCTAGATCATTTGAGTCCATTACCTGTTCAACAATTTCATCATGTTCACCAAAAACATGTGATTGTGCTAAAAAAGCATCAACAAGTGTTGATTTACCTGCATCGACATGGGCAATGACTGCCACATTTATAATCTTTTTGAATTCCATACTTTATAATTCTAGTCTTTTAACTAATTATATGCAAGAATGGTAAAATATTCTTATGCACCAGTGGCGGAACTGGCAGACGCGTATGATTCAGGTTCATATGGATTCCCGTGCAGGTTCGATTCCTGTCTGGTGCACCAATTTAAACAATGACCTTGATTGATTTCAAGGTTTTTATTTATCTCCATGATAAAATTAAAATATCTTAGGAGCTTTTTTATGAATAAACAAAAACTCACAATCTTACATTCTAATGACCTGCATGGTGACTTTTTATCAGAAGATAAAGATGGGCTTCTAGAAGGTGGCCTCCCTTTATTATCTGGTTATATAAAGAAAGTCAGAGAAGAAGAAAAGAATACTTTATATGCGATAGCTGGTGATATGTTTAGAGGTTCAGTTATTGATTCAGAATATAAAGGTTATTCAACAATTGATCTTATGAATTTTCTTTATCCTGATGTTGTAACTTTAGGAAATCATGAAATTGATTATGGATTGGCTCATCTGTTATTCTTAGAGAAATGTGCTAAATTCCCTATTGTCAATGCCAACATGTATATAAAAACTAATCATACAAGATTATTTCATCCTTATAAGATAATTGATGTCAACGGTTTAAAAGTAATGTTTATCGGTATTATTACTGATGAAGTTCTGGCTTCCACAAAAAGCGAAGAAATCATTGGTTCTTTTATTGATGTATGGGAAGCAGCTAAACAGGTTGGCGTCATCATCGATAACTATAAGACTGTAAAAATTGATTTAACTATTTTATTGACTCATATTGGTTTTGATAAAGACCAGGAATTAGCACAGTTAATTGATCCTAACTGGGGCGTTGATTTAATCATTGGTGGCCATACACATACTTTATTGAATGAACCATGTATAGTGAATAATATTCCAATTGTACAGGTTGGTGTTGGCTCACATCACTTAGGAAGATTTGATATTGAAATTGATATAGATGAACATAAGATGCTTGATTATAAATGGCAATGCGTATCGATAAATTCTAATAATGCCAGCAGTGACAAGATTCTAGAAGAAGTATTAAATACCTATAAGAATCAGACTGATAAGAAATACGCCAGAATCATCACCAGCTTTAAACGTAAATTAACGCATCCTTCGCGTTATCAAGAAACAGAACTGGGAAATCTGTTCGCTGATTTAATGCAGGTGGATTCAAGTTTTGATGTGATGTTGTATGCATCAGGTTCTATAAGATTAAAAGAATTAGGACCAATTGTTCAATATCAGGAATTAAAAGAATGTCTGCCATTTAACGCACCAGTGTGGATGTTAGAAGTTAAGGGTGAACAATTTAGAAGAATGATGTTATTTATGTTAAGAGATGAAACTTTTGCTGAAGGTGGGCATAGTGAATTCTATCAGGTTTCAAAAGGAATGAAGATGATATACAGTAAATCAAAACATCAGTTCTTAGAATTCTCATTAAATGGTGAAGAAATAAAAGATGATCAGGTTATTAAGATTGCTTTACAGGACTATCATTTTAAAAACTTCTCTGAATTCTTAAATGTTCCTGTAGAAGAAGTTTTAGCCAACAAGAAACAAAGAATGGTCATGACTGATGATTTCTCTATCTTTGAAGAACTGTTATCAGGTATGAATAATATTGATTCACAAGTTGAAGGAAGAATCACAATTATTGATTAGTATAATATAAATAGACAAGGAGAAAAATAATGGAAGAACTATTTATTAATGTATCTGAAAAAGAAATCATCAAGAAAGCATCTGATGGTAAAGTTAATGAAGGGATTGAAGATATAAAACTAAAAGAAGTAAAAGTTGAATTTATTAAGTTACCTCAAAACGTAGAAGAATTAAAACAAATAAAAAGAGAAGGCGAAAATGGTAAATTCGTTACTGTAGCATTACTGCTTGCTGCATTAAAGACATGGAAAAAAGAAGATGAAGAAACTTGTGCTTTAATGATGAAAGAATTATTGGATTCACCAACTGTTTCAAATAACTACAACAATTTCGCTAAACAATTTGTAAAAGATCGTATGTTACAAAATGATAAATATGCTTTTCTTGCGGATGCTTATTATGATGGCGCTACACCAGAAAATGCATATAAACCAAGTGAACCATTAACTGTAACTTTAAGAGAATATCCATATGCTCCACAAGTTTCAACAATGTATGGTCCTGAATTATATGTAGAAAAAATTGTCAGTGATTTTAAGGGAGCCGATAGTGAAAGAAGTGTATCTGTATATAAAGATCCAAAAGATAATAAATGGTATATCTGGTCAGATACCTATAAGGGATTATTAGTAGATATTAAAACTCCAGTGAAATAAAGAATAGGCGATATCAATAACGATATCGCTTTTTATTAGTGATTAAATTGTGATTTTAAATTGCCTAAGGCTGTTGCCTCAATAGGCAAAGCAATTACCTGTTTTCCTGTTTCTTCACTTACAAAACTATTTAATAGTTTATTCTTCGCACCACCACCAGCAATATATATTTTTGAATATTTATTATGAGTATTATTCTCTAATTCCTCAATTGCTTCTTTATAACAAAATGCTAAAGATTTAAAAGCACATCTGAAATAATCATATTTATTATCTGGCTTAACTTCTAACATATTATCAAAAGCTTCTTTCATACTTTTTGGTGATAATAAAGAATTATCGTTGGCATCAATCAAATAATTAAAATCGCTTTGACTGGCTTTATCTACAATATCGCCTATCTTTTCATCAGGACATAACTGTTCATGTAATCGATTTACTATCCACATGCCCATGATATTTTTTTGATAACGATTATAAGCTACTCCACCTTCATTAGAATAATTGGCCTTCATACTTTCTGTATCAGTTAACGGTCTTTCTGTTTTGACACCTAGAAGTGACCAGGTTCCACTAGAGATATATAATTCATTACCTTCCATCGGTATTCCTTCAACAGCACTTGCGGTATCATGGCTTGGACATAATAAGACTTTTATTCCTTCATAATAGCCAACTAGTTCTCCAGAAACATGCAGTTTTTTAAATAATTCTTTTGGAAGATTTAATTTAGAAATTATTTCTTCATCAAAACAGAGTGTTTCATGATTTATAAGACCAGTGGTTGTTGCATTGCTAAATTCTTTAATTTTATTGCCAGTTAATTTATACATCAGATATTCTGGTATCATCAAAAAATCAGTGACCTCATTTAATCTTCCCTGTTTTAAATCATCATATAACTGATAGATTGTATTAAAACTTTGAAACTGACAGCCAGTATGTTTATATAATTCTTCAAAAGAAATAATTGAATGAACTTCTTCAATTATTTTTTCTGTCCTTTTATCTCTATATGCATATACAGGATAAATTTCTTTATCATTATTCATTAAGACATAGTCAACACCCCAGGTATCAATTGATAAAGAATATATTTCATATTTTTCTTTAGCTATTTTGATACCTTTTTTAACTTCATCTAAAAGATATTTAATGTCCCATATTAAATGACCATTTTCTTCTTTAACACCGTTTTTAAAACGATATGCTTCTTCAGTAATTATTTCATTATCTTTTTTATAAGCTACAATGTGCCTTCCTGAAGAAGCACCAATATCAATTGCTAAACAGTATTTCATTATTTTTCGCCAATCTTTTTAGATTTCTTTTCGTATAAATATTTTTCTTCTAAAGTAACACCAAATGGTTCCTGTAGTTTTCTGAAATCATCAGCAGTAATTGTATTAAGTTTTTCTTTAGACATTGATAATACCTTAACTAATATTTCAGCAGATTTTTCTACAGTGTACATAAGACCAAATGTCTCATCAAAATTCTTGCCACACACAAACATTCCGTGATGTGCCCAGATAGCTACATCTTTTTCTTTCATAATTTCTGATGTCTTAACACCAATTTCTCTGCCACCTGGCACCATCCAGTTAATAACGCCAATTCCTTTAGGGAAGATAATAGGACATTCTGTCATCATCTCCCATATTTCACGAGTAAAGATTTCGTCTTCTAATGGTAATACGAATGTTAATGCTATTGTATTAACTGGATGGCAGTGATAGACAATTCTAATATCTTTATCTCTTTGTTTTAATACTTCAAGATTCATTAGATGTGTTGGTAGTTCACTAGTAGGTCTACCACCATTTACTAAGCCATATACTATTTTGTATTGCTTGCCATCCTCACTGACTTTTAAAATACATACAGCATCTTCAAATTCATCACTTACATTTTTAAAATACTTGCCTGAACCAGTGACCATAAAATATTCATTGGCCAGATCTTTAACTTCTGTACCAATATCTTGCCACTTACCATCTTCATTAAAATATTCTTTTAATTCATTAACTTCATCATCATTCATACGATATGAAAGATTGCCACCATTTCTTTCATGCCAACCCTGATTATATCCATCAGTACAGATCTTCTTAAATTCTTTAATTAATTTTGTTTCTTTCATTTTTATCCCCTTTTAGAAAGAACTTCTCTTTCATATCTTTCAACTTCTTTATACCACACACCATCTTTTGGTTTATTGCATCTCTTACAATATTCATCCCAGATTTCATTAAATGGCATGGTCTTTAATTCTTCCTGAACAACCATTAATTTAGAGAAATTCTGTTCATCTTGAAGTTTCTTTAATTCAGCTGTAGGTTGTAATAGCGCAAATAATAATGCTTTTTGAACATTGCGATATCCTGTCACCCAGGCAGATATTCTATTAATTGATGCATCAAAATAATCTAGGGCAATATTTACTCTATCAATGCCACATCTAACTATTTCTCTAGCTATTTCTTTTGTTTCATCATCAAATAGAACCACATGATCGCTATCCCACCTTATTGGTCTAGTTACATGTAAAGCTATCTCATCAAAGAATGTTAATAAAGAAGGTATCTTATCAGAGACAACTTCAGTTGGATGATAATGACCATTATCCATTAATGGAATACATTTGTCTTTATTAAATGCTGCATAAGATAGCGCAAATTCACTTGAGCCAACAGTATAGCTTTCAACACCTATACCAAACACTTTTGATTCAACACATGGTTTAACTTTATTAAAATCATATGGTTCTTTTAAGATTTCATCAATTGATTCTTGATATCTTTTTCTTGGTCCAAGTCTATCTCCTGGTATATCTTTAAAACCATCACCTGTCCAAATGTTCATGACGCATTTATCATTTAATTCTTTAGCTAAATAATTAGAAATACGAATACATGCCTTACCATGTTCAATCCAGAATTTTCTGGTTTCTTCATTTGCAGAAGATAAAGTTAATGGATCACATTTTTCATGAGAAAAGAATGTCGGATTAAAGTCACAGCCTAGTCCTCTTTCTTTACAGAATTCAACCCACTTTTCAAAATGCTTTGGTTCTAATTTATCTCTATCTACCCATTCCCCATCTTCAAAGATGGCATATGAAGCATGAAGATTCATTTTTGGTTTACCAGGAATAAGTTTTAGAACTTCATCTAAATCAGCCATCAATTCTTTGTAATCTCTAGCACGTCCTTTATAATTGCCAGTAGTTTGTATACCACCTGTTAAAGGCTTATTTGGATCACTGTCAAATCCTCTTACATCATCACCTTGCCAACAATGTAAAGAAACAGAAATGTTCTTTAATATTTCGATTGCTTTTTCACAATCAATTCCAAGTTCTTCATATCTTTGTTTTGCGTCGTTGTAATTTGTCATAGCTTTCTCCTTTAAAGATTATCAATAAATGTAAATACATCTTTTAATGTTTCTTTAGCTTCTTTCATATATGTCATTATCTGATATGCATGACATACACCTTTTTTGACATCTAATCTTACATCATGATTTTCTTGTTTTAGTTTTTCATATAAAACTATTGCATCATCATATAATACTTCACTTGAACTTGCGGATAAATGAATTGGTGGTAAGCCATTATAATCACCATAATATGGAGATAATAAATAATGTGTTAATTCTTCTTTTGTTGGTTTATCTACAAATAATGGTTCCGCAATTCCTTTAGCTATCGCATCCCTTAACATATAATCGGTTTTTATATTATTCGTATGTGAAGGAAGTTTTTCATATTGATCAGTTGCCGGTGAAAAGGCAACGATTGCTTTTGGCATTGGTAAGCCTTTATCTTTAATTAGTAAGCCAAGAGATAAGACTAAAGTTCCACCAGCACTTTCTCCCATAAAGATAATATCTTTTGAATCATACTTCTTTAAAATATTTTCATATGCTTTTAAACAATCTTCAATTTGACTTGGCCATTTATTTTCAGGTGCTAAACGATAATTGATAGATACGCAATTATATCCACATTTATTAACTAGATAATAAGTAACAATTCTTCTTTCTTTGGCGTTGCCCCCAGTAAAGCCACCACCATGAATATAAAAGATAAAATCTTTATTATTTTCTTTACTGATGATTTCACTTTCCATGCCATTTAAATCAATTTTTTCAACATGAAGATTTTTAGGCAGTTTAGGAACAGCTCTTTTTGCGTTCTCTTCTCTTTGTAAAAGATAATCTTTTTCACTAAAAGATTTCATACTTTTTAATACAAGATTTGTCACATATCCAGTTATGCTTATCATAATTATCCTTTAATTATTTTTATAATGCCTTTAAAGAAATGCCCGTTTGCCATATCGACCATTCCTGCAAAAATGCCACTACGCATACCACCACTTATACACATTGATCTCATTGGACCACCAGCTGATGCGTTCATAATCATTTTAAACTCTGGGTTACTATAATCGACCTTCCCATCAAATCCTTTAGCTATTGTTTTTTCAATCGCTTTATACATAATCTTCATAACCAAAGAATAATCTTTCATTTCTTCAACAGAATTTTCCATTGTGAACTGGCCCTTGATTACTTTTCTTGGCTCATATTTCATCTTGGACATTTCTTCCCATTGGCTTAAAGATGGTTTGCCTTGGCAACTTTCGTAGAATGAATTTTCTTGCCAAGAAGGCTTTTCAAGTTTTTCACCTTCAACATTTATCTTTTCATTAAAGATGATATCTCTACTGCTTGTACCTATTTCAATGTTGTATTCACCATCTACAATCTTATAAGAATTGTCCCATACTTTAAAATCATCATCTGTTAATTCAAAATTAATTATTTGACTTTCGTTTGGTTCTAGATTTACTTTTACAAAATGTTTTAATTCTCTCACAGGTCTATATAATGTTGGATTAATTTGACCTACATATAATTGAATAGTTTCTGATCCTTTAACATTTCCATTATTTGTAACAGTTAATGATAGTTTTCTTCCATCAACTTTTAAATTATTTAATTTAAATGATGTATAACTTAAACCATAACCAAATGGCCATCTGACATTAATATTAGCTTTATCATAGTAACGATAGCCAACATAGATACCTTCTAAATATACAGCGTCTGTTTGTTTTGCATAATAATCAGCTGAGATTACATCTTCATATTTATATGGCCATGTTTCAGATAATTTACCACCTGGATTTTTTATGCCAAATAATAAATCATGACATGCTTTCCCGACACCTTGTCCAGCTAAGCCCATATAAAGAATTGAACTGACTTTATCTGCCCAAGGACATTCAACAACGCCACCACATAATAAGATAACAATGACATTTTTATTTACTGACGCTGCCTCTTCAATCATCTTGATGTGTCCTTCTGGCATCTTCAGATTATTCCTATCAAAGCCTTCAGATTCATAATTATCTGGCAGTCCAGCAAATACAACAACTGCATCTGCTTGTTTGGCTTTTTCTTTTAATTCATTTAACAAATCATCATTGGTATTACCTTTTTCATCACAGCCTCTTACATATTCATATTCTTTTAAATAATCAATTGGCTGTTCAAGTTTCTTACTGTTGACATGACTGCTGCCAGCACCTTGATAACGAACATTATTAGCCATATCACCAATGATTAATAATTTATTATTTTTATTTAATGGTAATAAATGATTATCATTCTTTAATAAGACTGCTCCATCTATTGCGATATCTATTGCGAGTTTATGATGTGCTTGGTAATCAGCTGCATAATCTTTCCTCATCTTTGAAACATAATATCTGGCTAATCTAATAATTCTTTCACAACACCTATCGATATATTCTTCTTTAAGACTGCCGTTTTTAACTGCTTCAATGATGTCTTTTTCCATATAATTGCTGCCACCTGGCATCATTAAATCATTGCCTGCTTCAAACGCATCAATACGATTGTCCATGCCACCCCAGTCAGTCATGACAATACCATCAAAGCCCCATTCATCTCTTAAAATATCAGTTAATAATTTTTTATTATTACTGCAATGGACACCATTTAATAATGGATAACTTGACATGATAGTTGCAGGCTTAGCTTCTTTAACTGCAATCTCAAAAGCTTTTAGATATATCTCTCTTAATGTTCTTTCATCAATAACACTATTAGAAGTAAAGCGGCTTGTTTCTTGAGAATTGCACGCAAAATGTTTTAATGAACAGCCAACATCTTGTGACTGAAGCCCTTTAATATATTGAGCAGCCAGTTTTCCTGTTAGAATAGGATCTTCAGAGAAATATTCAAAATTTCGCCCACATAATGGATTTCTTTTTATATTAACTCCAGGGCCTAATACAACATTAACTTTTTGGTCTTGGGCTTCTTGTCCTAAAGCTTCACCAAGTTTAAATAATAATTCTTTGTTCCAAGTATTTGAAGTTGTAACTGATGCTGGAAAACAAGTTGCCGGAAATGATTTATTGATTCCTAACATGTCAGTGCCTTTGCCAACATCTTGTTTTCTTAAACCAGAAGGACCATCACACATAAAGAATGATGGAATATTATATTCTTCATAAGCCTTGCTTTGCCAAAAATTTATTCCACTACATAACTGAATCTTTTCAAGTAATGTCAACTTGCTCAATACTTCTTTAATTTCCATGTTGTGCTCCTTTAAAAATCATAAACACCAGCATCAACTTCATATTTGTTTCCATTTAAGATAATAGTTGCCTTTGTATTAGCTGGGATTTCGATGTGATATTTATATTCATCATTTTCTTTTATCCAACTTGATTTTACCAAACCATAGACACTATTGTATTTAGCGCTTGCGTGTTTAAAGTTTCCACCAGGTAAAGGTTTAATCACAAAATGATTTTTACCTGCAACATTAATACCGCACATATTAGAGAATAGCCATTCAACAATAGCACCTTTAGAATAATGATTTAACGAACCAATACCACCTTCTTTACTATTTGGCCCATCCCAATCTTCCCAGATTGTTGTGGCACCATTTTTAGGCATTGATAACCAGCCTGGTATTTCTTCATTTTCTAAAAGCTTGTATGCTGCTTTAATATCATAAGAAGCTAATACATAAAGAATTAGTGGCGTTGATAAAAAGCCTGTGCCTAAACGCCAGTTATAGTTTTCTAAAGCTTTGATTAATCTAGCTTGGGCAAACTTTTTATCTTCTTCATTTAATAAATCCATATATAATGGCCTAACAAGTCTAGCTTGGCGATCAGTATCAATTGGATATTTATCAGTTTTTATTAATGCTTGATATGCATACTTACAGCCATCACTATATTTCTTAAATTCTTTTTCATCTTCTTTTTGTCCTAAACGTGAAGCAATATCGCTCATCAGTTTTAAAACATAATAAGTATAGGCTGTAGATACTTCAGGATGTGGTGCTGCAAAATCTTGCCAATGAAAGCCACCACTTACATCATTTGGTTCTGCCCATTCACCATAGCTTTGTCCCTTATTAACTAAATATTTTTTAGCTTTCTTTTCTAATTTGAGATGCTCACCAAATATTGGCATACGTTTGCCAATTCTTGAAATCATAAAACGTGCATATCTAGCCATGCCGTCGTAATGTTCTTTTAAGATTTCTTCTTCATCAAATATTTGTGCATAACGATAAGGAATTAATACACCTACATCAGACCAGCCAACAGAACCGTTCATTGTCCACATATAAAAATCTGCACCACCATCAGGTGTGATGTGTGGAAGATGGCCATTGCTTCTTTGCCAATCATAAACATCGTTTAAATACTTTCTCGCAAATGGCGCAAAATCAAATAGATATGCTGCAGACTTAAAGAATAATTGCGCATCTCCTGTCCAACCATGTCTTTCTCTTGTTGGACAATCAGTAGGAATATCTAAATGATTAGATTTAGCTGACCAAAGTGTAGCATCATAAAATTTATTCAATAATTCATTTGAAGAATCAAATTCGCTTGTCATTTCAAAATCAGAATAAACAGCAATTGAACAAATGTCTTCTTCATTTAATTTAACATCGCTATCTAATTCACCATATCTAAAACCAAATACAGCGAATTTTGTTTTATAAACATTCTCGCCATCTTTACACGTATATTCAATTCTTTGTAGAGGAGTTGTATATTTCTTATTTGAAAGCTGAATATTCTTTAAAGTTAGATTGCCTTCTTGATCTAACATTTCTCCAAAACGGAAAATCATTTTTTGTCCTTGTGAAGCATTAACTTTAAATGAAATATAACCTGCAAAATTTTGTCCAAAATCTAACAATCTTTTTCCATTAGGAGAAGTTGTAATTGTTGGATGAAGTTGTTCATGTTCTTTTACAGGAACATTGTTAGATGCACTAGGCACAACATTATGTTTTGTCTTTTTTGCATATCCACTATATGAAGTAATTCTATAGGCTTCTATGATTTCACCATCTTTGTTATCCGCGAATCTGATAGGTCCATCATTTGACCAGTTCCATGAATTATCTGTACCAATTATTTCTTTTGTGTCATCTTTATAAATGATTTCTAATTGTAATAATAGTTTTGTTTCTGTGCCATATTGATTCTTAATACCCCAGGCACCACATGAACCTCTATACCAGCCATCAGCTAATTCAGCAGTTAATTCATTATGACCATCTTTTAATAAATCAGTTACATCATACGTCTGATATTGAACTCTTTTACAATAATCAGTATAACCAGGCGCTAAACAAAAATCACCAATCTTTTCACCATTTAATCTTGCCTCATATAAGCCACAAGCTGTTGCATATAATCTTGCGTGTTTAATTTTTTTATCTATATTAATTTCTTTTTTAAAACAATCTACAGGATATCTTTTTTTCTTATTAACTTTATAGTTGCCACTGATCCAAGAAGCTTCCCAATCATCTTTATCTAATAAGCCCATTTCAAAGAAAGCATCACGCCAATCACCTTCTGAATCATTTTCATCCCATAGTTTAACTGACCAGTTAACTCTTTGTCTTGAAGATAAATCGTTTGGGTAAATAAATGACATATCATCACTTAATACTTTTCCTGTATCATAATCTTCACATTTAATTTGGTAGGCAGTTTGTTTTTTACCGCATTCACAATTCCACATTAAACGCGGACGTTTTATATCAATACCTAAAGGATTGAATAGATGTTCTGTTTTTAATCGAATAGCTTTCATTATTATTCCTCTGCATTTACAGTTTTATGTCTTGCTTTGATTTCTGTTTGTTCTTTATTGATATTCTTTTCAACATTTAAGAAATATAGAATAACAGCTAGGATGATACCTGTAAAAAATTCTAAACCGACAAAGGCAAAACTGATAACCCAGCTTACATTTTGTGGTTGAGCAATCGCAACAGTTAAAACACCATCAGCTGCTGGTTTAAGATTTTCTAAAGCAATCTGTGAAGTCCAGCCATTAGCCGCTAAATTTGAACTTGCCTCACTAATACTGCTTGCGGTAATAGGTGCTATATATCCAGCTTTTGCCAACATCCAGTTAAAGACACCAGTCATAATACCAACCATTGATACAGCGATGATGTTATAAATAGACATTGCTGTTCCATCAACTCTATTATCTGATTTCCATTCCACATGATCTAGGCAATCTGCGAATAATGCCATAAATACATAAGCACATGGAAGACCACCAATGTTCTTAATGAATTGGCCAACTAAAACGATTATTAAATTATGAGGGAATAGCCAACAGATTAATGAACCTATCGCATAGATGATAAAGCCAACCATTGTCACATTGCGTTTGCCAAATTTCTTAGCTAATGGCCATACCGCAAAAATACCGATTCCCATTGGAATACCACCCAATACAGAAACAAGCATTTGGGTAATTCCATCATTATATGTACCTAATACATAATTACAATAATAAACTAAGCCAATATTCTTTAATGTTGTACCGATTATATAAATTAAGAAATAAGCATACATTAATAACATATATTTATCAGTGAAGATCAGTTTCAATTGTTCTTTAAAAGTTAAGTTACTTGTCTGACCATTTGCTTCTACTTCTTCTGTTACTCTTTCTTTAGTGAAGAAATATTCCATTAATGTTAGTGGCAAAGCAATAATAGCTAATATAGACATTAAGCCAATCCACTTGCTTTGATCAACACCAATTGCAGGCATTATCACCATTGGGAAGATTAAAGCCACAAGAATACCTGACATCATGATAGTAGTGATTTGATTAAATACTGATAAACCACCTCTATCTTTACTGTCTCTAGTTGAAAGAGGAACCATTAAACTATGTGACATATTAAAGATTGTAAAGGCGAATGAATAGAATAGATTATAAGAAATAATTACCCAGATAGCTTTTACAGTATCTGAAGCATTTGGAACTGTGAATAATAAGATAGCTGAAATTGTAAGAAGTGGAGCTGATAATAAGATCCACGGTCTTGCCTTTCCTTCTTTATTTTTTGTATGGTCAATTAATTGTCCCATTATTACATTTGTTATCGCATCAATTACTTTTGAAACGATTGGGAATATTGTTAAGAAGGCTCCACCCCATAAAGGTGTAAGATTCAAAACATCTGTATAATAAACATTCAGATATGTCGCTAATACAGCATTCAATAATAATGCACCAGCTGGGCCAATTAAATAACCAAGCCATTTTTCTTTCTTTGAAACATTTTCTGTTTTAATTAAACTCTTTGGCAATACCATATTCTTATTCCTTCCTATTATTTAATATCTTCCTTACTTATATGATAGAAAAAACATATATATCTTTCTTGTATATTTGTTTTGTTTTTGATATATTTGTTTTAAGATGAAAGCGTTTTCTTTTGACATTGAATATTTATGTGAAAAAATGTCTGATATGTCAGGTTTACCTATAAGAATTTATAAAAAAGGTGAACTGATAAAAACTTATGCGAATGTATCACTAATATATGATCCAGTTATTCTTTATATTGATGAATTAAATAATTTAAGTGGAAATGTGAATTATTATATTAGTGAAAATTTTGATTATTATGGCATCATTAATTCTAAAGATTTAAAAATAATAATTGGGCCAAGCAGATTAAGTCCTTTAAATAATCAGGAATTATCTGATTTAGCTTTTTCCTTAAATGTACCAAATAAAGATATGGACGCTTTTATAACTTCAATGAATGCCATTATCCCAATGCCTCTTGATAGTATCATCCAAATGATGTGTACGATAAATCATATTTTAAATAATGAAAAATTAAATCTTTCTGATTTTCAGATTAAAGAAAGCAAGAATGAAAACATCAATTATGAAAATCTATCATCTCCATCTGATATCTATAAAAACTATAATATTGAAAAACAGATTATTGAAATGGTAAAAAGTGGCAATGTGGAATTGTTGAACAATTGGGTTAAGAATGCTCCATCAATCAGGTCTGGTGTGTTATCTTCAAATCTGTTAAGACATAATAAGAACACTTTCATTGTTACAACTACTTTAATTTCTAGAGCTGCAATAGAAGCTGGAATGGCCATTGAAGATGCGTTTAAATTAAGTGATTCTTTTATTCAAAAATGTGAGAATGCTAAAGACATTAATGAATTCAATGCTTTACAGTACGACATGGTTTTAACCTTTACAAAAGAAATAAATATCTTAAAGAATAAAACTAATAATCATCTATCAAATGAAGTCTATCATTATATAGTTCATCATATTTCCGAGGCAATTAAAACAGAAGATATCGCCAATAGTTTATATATATCACGCAGTCATTTATCAACTATCTTCAAAAAATCACAAGGCATTTCTTTAAATGAATATATTAGACAAATAAAAATAGATAAAGCAAAAGAACTTTTAAAAGATGATTCTAAAAGTATTGTATTAATCAGTGATTACTTAGGCTTTTCATCAAGTTCACATTTTAATCGAATATTTAAAAAGATAACAGGAATCACACCGAAAGAATATCGTAAAAGCATTTAGAAATAATGATAGAATATTGTCATGCATCTGTGGCGGAATTGGTATACGCGCACGTTTGAGGGGCGTGTGGGGTAACCCGTGCAAGTTCAAGTCTTGTCAGATGCACCAAATAGTAAAAAAGAACAATGCGAGGCATTGTTCTTTTGTTTAATTTGTTTCTTTAATTAGAATGGTTTTACAGGTAATTCATCGCTTGTTTGGATGATATCATCATCACTTAGATTAACAATTCTAACTTGTGGTTTATCAGTCATTTTATTCACTCAATAAAGCCTTTGCAGCAACTGCATAATTGTACATAGATCTTACAAGGTTAGCTAATTTAGCTTCCTTATCATTTGCAGGTGCATCTCTTAATACGATTTCAGCATATGTTAATGGTGAGCAAGTAACAGTTAAGCCACCTTCTTCACCTAATTTAGCAGAAATTGTATGTTCAACATCTAGATCTGGAGCAGCAGTATTGCTAACTTCTACATAATATAAATTACCTGAATAATGGATTGCTCTTAATGATTCATCACCATCATAGAACTTGTATTCACTGATTTCATGTGTTCCATCAAGCATGAAGTAAACTCTTAGATGTACAGCATTCTTTAATACTAATGATTGACCATAAGCACTTATGCCTTCTGTTTCGCCTGCTCTACTTGCAGCATAGCCAGCAACTGTTTCATAAGTAACATTGCTTACATCTTTATCTTCTTCTTCAAGATTAGCATTTGCTAATTCATCTTTCATATGTCCGAAATAAGATTGAGCATATGAAGCATAGTTAATCATTGATTTAGCTAAAGGAGCAAATGTTGGACTAGCAAGTAATGCATACATGTAGTCTTTCATACTTGTAGTGTATTCATAGATAACTTCTTCACCGTTGCTGATTTGAACTACGAATGGATCTGATAAGTTCTTAGGAGCTTTAGCAGGAGTAGAGATTGAATATTTGCCTGCTTCTTCATCAACAAGACTTAATTCAACTTCTTCGCCATCAATTGTAGCTACATAATTTTCATCATAGTTAGGAAGAATTGGATTAATCTTTTCAGTTAATGTACCATCATTGTTTAATGTTAATTCTGCAGTAACAGCACCAACATCTGCAACAACTTTATCTAGTGATTCAATAGTGATATCACCAGCTACATTGAAGAAACGAACATTGTAGTATTCAACATTCTTATTTTGAACGAATTGTAAAATCTTAGTTTCACCAATATACCAGTTTTGATTTACACCGTTTTCGTTATCTAAATCATATTCAACTGTTTCTTCACCATAAGTGATACGTACTTTATCATGTAATTCATAATTTTCATGAACTAATAATGCAGCACCGATACCTGATGTACTACTATAATCACCATAGATTGTAGCTACACCAGCAGCATAATCAATAGTACCACCGTTTCTCTTATTATTGCCTGAACCAGTTCCATATGGGTCCCAGCAACGTACACCTACATAATTACCAGATGTATTTGTTGAATAAGCACCAGTACCAATATAGTTATGACCTTCGTTACCGAAGTTCAAAATTCTAATTGTATGTTCAACGAAATATTTTGCTTCAATAGTAATATCCTCACTAATATCATAGAATCTTATATAAATTGTATATGTGTCGTTAGAGTTAACAGCTAATTTGAATAAGTCGCCTTCTTGAGCAGCAGTTCTTTGTTCAAGTTCATAAGAACTGTTAATGAAATAAGTCTTACCCCTAATTTCATCACCGTTTGTAACAAGTTCAATTGGTTCATTTTCTCCAAATGTGAAGACGATTGATTCTAGATCTGCGATAGATGTCATTAATGAACCACCAACACCTGTGCTTGAAACAGTTGGATCTTCATAATAATCACCATTAGTTACAGCAACTGCTTGGTGATGGTTACCTTTATTTGCGTTTTCGCCAACATCAAATTCATCAATTGCAGCTTTTGGAGAAGCATATAATGTACCACCTGTTTCACTAGTCCAAGTATCACCAGTAAATGCTACATATGGAGTAGATAGGAATGTACCTGCAGAAGATGGATATTTATGTCCAAAGTTAACAAATGTAACTTTATGTTCTTCAAGTTCAACTTCAATTTCAATATCTTCAGTAACATTCCAAACTCTTAAGAATGCATAATCATTATTCCCTAATGTAGCAAGTTTCATAATGTATGTATTCTCTGTTGGATCACCCATTTCATCTGACCAATTTCCTTCACTATCTAAGAAATATTCATCAGTTGTTTCGAAATATTCTTGTGGTAATTCAGATTCAACTTCGCCAACTTTAACTATTGCGCGTGTAATAGCGTGATTGTAATCAAATCTGATCATTAAGCCATTAGAACCTGTTTCTTCTTCATTGATAATATCGTCGCCTGTATAAGCTACATAAGTACCATTTGAGCCAGTGAAACCAGTTCCACCAAATGTGCTTACCCATTGAGATGCTGAAACAGATTTAACATTTTTAAATGTGAATGAACGAACATTTGCAAATTGAGCATATAATACTAAATCAGCATTTACAGGGCTAGAGAAATCATAAGCTTCATCTGTACCTTCAACATACCAACCCTTGAATGAATTATATCCTTCAGGAATTGTAGGATTAGCAGGTTGATTTACAGTAAAGCCTTCATATACTTCTTCGCTATCATATACATCTTCACCAACTTTGAATGTTACTTCATGAGTAACTTCAGTAGCATAGTTGAATGTGATAACGATGTCAGTATTTACTGCATAATACAAAATTTGATTATTTTCGAAGTCGATAGCTAAGATATCGCTAGCATCATGTTCACTTGAGAAAGTGTAATCACTTGCAAGATATTGAACGCCAGATGTTACAGAAGTAGAAGCAGGATTTGAGCCAACGCTTACACTAACACCACCTAAAGTTCCTTCACTATCTAATGTGAAATCTTCAGCTAAACCAGATGCATTTGTATAATCATTTGAAACTATTGTTGATACAGTTTGATTTTCTAAATCTTTTGTTGTGAAGTATTTATCAAAATTATCATCAAATGTATTCGCGAAGCCTGCATCTTCAACGCCATTAACAGTAACAGTATGTTCATTGAAATAGTGTAGTACAGCTACAAAGTCGTTATATATATTGACAAATCTCAAATAGAATACTGTACTTGAAGAATACGCATATAATTGTGTATTACCAGTACCAGTAGTAGTTAGTTGACCACCTGAAGTGTAATACAAATTAGTTACGCTTTGATTCTTTAACACTTGGTCACCATAATAAACATCAATGCCACTTACTTTATTAGCTGTAACAAAGTTAACACCATTGTTGTTTTGTGTGTATCTGTTTGTTGCACCACCTTTTGTGCTAGCAGCAGTTACACCATTGTTGTAACCAACCCAAGAATAGCCATTGCTGTTGTCTGTTGCATTAAAGAATTCACTAACAGAAGAACTGCCTTTAATGTGTCCCAAACCACGAGCAATTTCCATTCTGTACTCATAGCCGTTTTCGTATGCCGCATTAACTTCATTAGTATTTACTGACAACATTGTAAACGCTAACATAACTGATAAGACGGTTACTAAAAGAACCTTCATCAATTTTCTAAAATGTTTCATTCAATCTCCCCCTTAGTTCATAAACATTTTTAGCATTAACAAAATAATCTTTCCTTAATTATATAATGATATAACTACTTGATGGGCAATTTTTTATCATTTTTTTAAAAAAGATTTAGACCTTTTAGACCTAAATCTTTCATTTTTATTAATTTTTTTCCTTTTTTTCTTTAAGACGACCTGTTAAACAGTATCTTGAAAAGAAAAAGTCAGGATATTTTTCAAATAATTTATAGAATAATTTAACTACAAACAGACATAAGAATGCTGAAATTGTACCAACGATTAATCCTGCGATTACATCACTTGGATAATGAACAACCAGACACATTCTTGAGATACCCATTATTAATGGATATAAGAAGACTAAGAATTTAGGACCTTTTTTATTTGACCATAAGAAATATCCTAAAGATCCTGCCATAGCTGCACAAGTATGTCCACTTGGGAAGGAAGTATCCCAATCAGCTTTCAGATTTAATGCTTCCCACCATTGTTTATAACTTTCAACATCACTTAAATATGGACGAGGACGATAGACTAATGTTTTTAAAACGACAGTTACTAGAATTGCGCCAATAATAATTGAGCCACACATCATCATGCCACATTTCTTATCTTTTAAGACAAAGAATAAGATAAATCCTAGCCAGCCTAATAATAAGAACGGAAGATCACCAATTACATCTAATACCTTACATATTGGTTCTAAGATGTTTCCATATTGAGCCATCAGATTATGAAAGAATTCTAATATCTTAAAATCAAATTCATAAAAGAACATATTTAACCAATCTGCCATAAGTCCTCCTATTGAATCTTTACTTTATCCCATAATTCTGAGATAGTTTTTAATAATTTTGTATTATTATTAAATGATTCATCTTTAGAAGTCATTTCTCTAGGAAGATAAGCATCGTTGCCATAGAATTCACCATCAGGTGCGGTTAAATCAGCTAATACTTCACCATTTACTGAACAGTAGCCTACAAAAGTACTATTTTCATATTGTCCATCATAATCAGTAATATAGTTAATAAAGTCATAGGCATTATCAACATTCTTAGCACCTTTTTGAATAACCATGGCATCCACAAAATAGTTTGTGCCTTCATTTGGTACAAAGAAAGCCATATCTTCATTTTCACTTAAGATATAAGCTGCATCGCCTGAATACATAAAGCCCATTGCTTTTTCGCCATTAGCTAGACCATCAATACATTCATCTGTTGCATAAGCTGGTTCCATTGTTGTCGCAATCTGACATAGCCATTCATATTCAGCTTCAATTTCTTTTTCATCATTTGAATTCATTGAATAACCTAAATTCTTAGCTGCAATCATGAACATGTCTCTGATTGAATCATACATGTAGATCTGGCCTTTATATTTTGTATTCTGGAATACTGCCCACCCTTGGCTTTCTACATCTTTACCGTCAATGATACTAGGATCATAAACAATACCTGCGTTGCCCCAGAAATATGGAACAGAATAATCATTGTTTGGATCATAAGGCATATTCTTAACGCCATCATACAGATTATCTAAACAAGTTAATTTTGATTTATCTAATTTATCAATTAATTCTTCATCAATTAATCTTTCAATCATATAATCACTTGGAATAATAATGTCATATGATGCACCAGTTAATAATTTAGTGTACATTGCTTCATTTGAATCAAATAAAGTCAATTTAACTTTGACATTGTATTCTTTTTCAAAGTCTTTAATTACTTGATCAGAAATGTATTCGCCAGGTAAAAAGATATTCAATTCGCCCTTTTCTCCATTTCCTGTCTGAGTACAACCAGTTAATAATAAAACAATTAATACAAAACTAAATAGCTTCTTCATGTCTTTTCCTCCTTTGTTTTATTAGTGGTATCACATTCATGATAATAAGAACTAAAGTAATAGCCAAGATAATTAATGTACTTAAAGCATTAATACTTGGGTTTATTCTTTTACTTGAAGAATAAACATAGGTTGAAATATTGTTTATGCCAGGGCCAGTTGTGAAATAAGAAATCACGAAATCATCAAATGACATCATGAAGGCAACTAAAGCGCCTGAGATAATTCCTTCTTTAATTTGAGGAACAATAACTTTTATTAATGCCTCAAATGGTTTACATCCTAGATCCAATGCAGCTTCGGCAATATTGTCATCTAACTGACGAAGTCTAGGACTAATTGATAGCATAACATAAGGAATACAGAATACTATATGAGCAATCAACAAGGTGCCAAAACCTGTTGGAATGGCGAATGTTGAAAAGAATAACATCATACTGATAGCAGTTACAATATCAGGATTAAGCATTGGCAGATTATTAATTTGTGTAACTAATTCTCTAACTAATCTGTTTGATTTACTTAAACCTATGGCAGCTATTGTTCCTACAATAGTAGAAACAACAGTCGCAATAACAGCTACTAATACTGAATAATATACAGATTCCATCATGCTTCTGGTATTAAACATCTTTTCATACCACTGTAGTGAAAAGCCTGTAAAATTTGTCAAAGATTTAGATGAATTAAATGAGAATATTACTACATATACAATTGGTGCATAGAAGAATAATAAGATAAAGAACAGATAAATCTTTTTAAAATCAAATTTCTTTTTCATTATCTAGCCTCCTTATCATAATCTAATTTTCTAGTGAAATACATACTGATAAGAATGATGACCATCATGATTAAACTGATAGCTGCACCAAAGTTCCAATCACCAGTAGTAATGAAATAATTCTCAATCAAATTACCTACTAATAAGAATGATCCTCCACCCAATAATTTAGGAATGAAGAAACTACTAACAGCAGGCAAGAATACTAGAGTTATACCAGAGATAATGCCTGGCACACTTAATGGTAATGTGACTTTTAAGAATGCCTTTTTATTATCACAGCCTAAATCATTGGCAGCAGTAATTAATGATTTGTCTAATTTTGATAAAGATGTATAGATTTGTAAAATCATAAAAGGCAAGAAGTTATAGATCATACCAATATAGACTTTTATTTCTGCTGGAAATTCGCTATTCAATAAGATACCACGCCATGCATATGTTCTTACAAGCATATTTATAAGTTGAGGTGCTGTAATAAGTAAGACCATGATTGTCTGATTGTTTCCTTTTAGTTTCGCAATCATGTATGCTGCAGGATAACCAATCAAGATACAGATAATTGTTGTTATGGCAGCTAATTTTAAACTCTTAACTAAGACATTAAAGAAGATTGGATCTGAAAAGAAACGCACAAAATTATTAAAGGTCACTCTTAAAGTTATGACACCATTGCCTTCAACCGTAAATGCATATAATACGATGATAAACATTGGCGCAACTATCAACAATAATGCCCAAATGATATAAGGGTAGGCTAATCTTTTAAAGCTCTTCATTATTCAATTCCCTTTCTCATGACATGAATATCATCTGGTCCAAAATCAATTGCGACCATGCTTCCTTCCTTTTGATTAGAAGTAGTATGTACTTTATATGTTCTACCTTCAGTAACAAATGTAACTTTATAATCACCAGGTACAATTTCCATTGGTTCAAAATCATAACGCACATCATCAATTTCAATTTGACTTTCATCATCCAAGTCCCATGCATAAGCATCTGCCCAGGTTTTAAGATCGACACTGATAGCCATTGATTCTTTAATTTCATCTACTGTCTTATAGACATCAAATGCCTGAATACCAATGTTTTCTTCTTCATCAGTGATAGCTTTTGGATTAACAACATTCACGTGAGTAGTGATTGATGATCCCTTTTCTGTTTTAAATGTCACTTCATATTTGCCAACTTCATTTTTAATTTCATGAATTACTTCAGTAATAGAGATATCCTCTTCTTCATCAGCTGTCCACGCTTGCGCATTAGCTCTGGCAATTAATTCACCATCAGTAAGTGTTTCAACATCTTCAATATCCATTGAGAATTCTGATGCATGCATCTTTTCGTTAGCTTCAATATTGAATTCGTCCTTATCTTCTAAGACATGAAGAGTGATATTCTTTGAAGCACCTTTTTTAGTTTCAACGATTACCTCATAATGAACGCCTTTGAATAATACTGAAATAACTTGTCCATTTAATTTGCCTTGATTCTTCTTAACAATTTTAATATCTTCTGGTCTAATCACAACATCTACTGCTTCATTTGGTTTGAAGTCATAATCAACACATTCAAAATCTTTTTCATCAAAATTAACCAGATAATCTTTTTTCATGATGCCATCAATAATGTTTGATTCACCAATAAATCTTGCGACATAGCGATTAATAGGCTCATTATATATTTCAGTTGGTGTACCAATTTGTTCAATATTGCCTTCTTTCATAACCACAATCTTATCTGACATTGTAAGTGCTTCTTCTTGATCATGAGTTACAAAGATGAAAGTGATACCAACTTCTTTTTGGATTCTCTTTAATTCTTGTTGCATCTCTTTTCTTAATTTCGCATCAAGTGCACTTAATGGTTCATCTAATAATAAGACATCTGGTTCATTAACTAAGGCTCTAGCGATAGCGACACGTTGTTGTTGGCCACCAGATAATTGCGTAATAGCCCTTTTTTGTCTGCCATCTAGACCTACAAGTTCTAACATTCTATTAACTCTTGGCTCAATTAAGTCATTAGGCATTTTCTTAATTCTTAAGCCAAAGGCTACATTTTCATAGACATTTAGATGTGGAAATAAAGCATAGCTTTGAAATACCGTATTGATAGGTCTTAAATATGCTGGCTTATTTGATATTTCTTCGCCATTAAAGATGACGCTTCCTTCATCTTGATCTAAAAAGCCACCTAAGATTCTAAGCAATGTTGTCTTGCCACAACCTGATGGACCAAGTAAGGTCACAAATTCGTTCTTATAAATATCAAGATTGATACCTTTTAAGATCATTTGTCCATCAAACTTCTTTACAATGTTTCTAAATTCAATTAACTTTTCCATTTTCCTCTCCTTAGAATAGTGGTGGTGTAACAACCCATATTAATTCTGCTTTTTTGCAGCTGTTGTTCACAATCTTATGTTGATGTTCACCTTTTAAATAAAATGTTTCATGTTTTTTTAGAATAATCTTTTTATTATTATCTAAATCAATTAATTCAACTTCACCATTTAAGATATAGCCAAATTCTTCACCTTCATGAGGATCAATTATATTTGACTGTCCACCTTCTTTTAATACCAACAAGATTGGTTCCATATCATTTTGCTTTGAAGTCGGTACTAGCCAAGTCAAGGTGCTTAAGTCCTTATCATCAATGAAATAATCGTTCTTGTCAAATTTAACCTGTCTTTCTTTTTCTTCTTTAAAGAAGGTTTCCAGACTTACTCCTAAGACTTCTGTTATATCTTCTAATGTTGAAATACTTGGAGAAGTCAGATTGTTTTCTAGTTGTGATAAAAAACCTTTTGATAATTCAAGCCTTGAGGCTAATTCTTCTTGCGTTAAGCCATTTCTTGTACGAAGGGCTTTGATTCTTTTTCCAATATCCATGCTTCTCCTTTCTGTTTAGTTTTACTAAACAATTTGTTTAGTAACATATTTATTATATATAAAATAAAAAGCATTTCAATAAGAAATGCTAAATTATTAAAATATTTATTTTTTACTTACCAAGGCTTGTAAGTATAATAGTAGCCAATATCCCAGATACTGCTGGTATCAATCAGTTTAATGAAATTACTTTGGTAGTCATCATAATAAATCATAAAGCTTAAGCTGTCATATGAATAAACCCATTCATTATCGAAATAATAGCCCTTATCACTTAGTTCAAAATGATGGCCATCAAAGTCAAGTTCTAAAGCATCATATGCATAAGCTACTACTTTTCCATTATTTATAACTGCATAATAATTATCATCAACGTTAAATCCTTCTAAGCCCATGTTAATCATGGTATCTTTCAGATCACCCCATAAATAATGGTCATAATGATTATAAGAAACGACATAGGTATCAGGATAATTGTTTAATCTGCTTAAATATTTAATCGGATTATATTCACTTATAAATACTGAATATGTTAATCCTGGTATTGCGCGTTTATATATTTCATCTAATTCTTCATCGTCCTGATGATTCTTGAATGTATAATTGTCTTTAACAAAATTCATTAAATAATCAGTGATGACACTTGCCCCATTTGAGAAACTATGAGCACCATCATTATGAACCCGCAAACGATAATCGATGCTTCTAGATAATTCAATAAAATCTACATATTTCAAATTATTTTCATCTGCCCATTTCCATACTTCATTTAAAGCAGCCTGGCTTTCCGCTGTTATACCATCCATTGGCATCATATATAAAAGTAATTCAATATTATTTTCTTTACATAAATTTAAAACATCATTTAATCCATCTATATCTTCCTGTTCAAGGCTGAATTCAGGTAAATCATCATACATTAATGGATACCAAGAATTAAAAGGTGGTAAATTAGCCTGCAACGTAATATAACCAAGTTGAGGATCAATTTCTTCATCAAATTTAAATTTCTCAAGATCTTCCATTGTGCGCCAGTCATTATGATTGCTTAAGAATTCGTTGCGATAAGTTTCTGCCTTATCTTCAGGAAGATAATTGATGACATTCTGTTTTTCCTGGCCACGCATCTGATATTGTGCCAATACAAAACAGACATCACCTTCACAGTTTATACTTAATGGTGTTGTGGTATAAACTTCCAATATTACAAGTTCTGGGCTTTGTGTCTTTAAAGCTTCTTTTAACATCTCATAAGATACTTTTGGTGCTTGGCAGGCACTGCCTAAGACATATGAATATAAGCCACTATCCTGATAAGCGAATGAAGGCACAAAAGAATATTGGGCATGGCTTGAACCTAAGACAAGAATATCAATACTGTCTTTAGGCATATTATGGAATGATTCATTATAATATGCATCTTCAGTGATAAATACCTTAGACAAATATAAATATGAATAATAAAAAGTACCGACAATTAACGCTGCCGCTAAAACAATCTTTATATTATTCCAGATACCTTTTACAATCTTTTTAAACATTTAAAATCTCCAATAGATAAAATCACTCGCATCATGACTTATAGAATCACCATACATACCAAATACTAAGAAGACTACAATCAATACCACATAAATAACCCATCTTAGGATAAAGACTCTCTTACCTAGCCAATCACCAACTGGCAAATGTTTTCTTAATATGTCGCTAATAAATACAGCCACTACAATCACAATCATCCATAAGAATTCATTATGTGTTAAACCAATTAATTCATAATTAAATGGCGAAAATTGTATACATCTATTTATTATTTCAATGGCTGTATTTATATCAGGGCTTCTAAAGAAAATCCATAAAGCACTGACAATCAAAAAATTAATAATCATTAATAATGGTCTAAATAATAATTTAATATATTTATTTAATTTCTTGGTGATAAAAGAAATTCCATCTTCAACAAGTCTTATTAAGCCATGTCCTAATCCCCAGATAATAAATGGTAAAGATAAACCATGCCACAAAGCAGAAACAAAGAAGACAATAAGAATATTTAGACATTTTCTAAATGTTCCTTTTTTACTGCCACCTAATGGAATATAAAGATAATCCTTAAACCATGAAGTTAAAGATATATGCCATCCTGCCCAGAATTCTTTAAGATTTCCAGAAATGTATGGGCTATTGAAATTCTTATCTAATTTAAAGCCCAGCATTCTTGATACACCAATGGCAATATTTGAATATGAATCAAAATCTAAATAAATCTGTAATGAATATAATAAGACACCAATGATGGCATTAAATCCTACAAGCTCCACGTTGTCTATAGATCTTGTTACAACTGAGGCAATAAAATCACAGAAGACCATCTTTTCAAATAGACCTGAGGCAATTAGTAAGAAACCTGTGCCAATATCAGAATATTCAAAATCACGCTTTGTCTTTAATTCATCAATAAATGGCTTCGCTCTATTTATAGGGCCTGCACTGATACATGGAAAAAACATCACATAATCAAGAAAATAGATAATATTCTTTTCCTGTTCAATCTTTCCTTTGTAAATATCAATTAAATAAGAAAGAATTTTAAAGGTATAAAAAGACATACCTAATGGCAAGATAATTGAATCTATCTGATTGAATAATTTAAAGCCAAAGAGTCCTAATATAAATGGCAATAATAAAAGAAGAATAGCTTTTTTATTTTTATGTTTCTTAAATAGAAAACTGAATAAATAAGCTAATAAAGAAAATGATGATAGATATATTAAATTTAAAATGCCAAAGGTATAAATGAATATTCCGTTGGCAATTAATAATATATATGGTCGTAAGCGATATTTAAAAGGAACGATTAAAACAAATACCAGAAAACAAAATGCCACAAAATATATTGATGTGACATTTAAATTAAAACTGGGGATTTCAAAATAATAATCGCCTATTAACATTATTTAATTTCCTTGATGATATATTTAGGTCTTCTCTTTGATTCCATATAAGTCTTACCTAAATATTCCCCAACAATACCAATCACGATTAATTGAATGCCGCCTAATAAACAGATAATCGCAATCATACTAGGATAACCGGCAACAGGGTCTCCAACTGTTAAAGCTTTTATCACAATATATAACATATAAATAAAGCCAAACAAAGAAACGATTAAACCACAAATTGTCGCAACCCTTAAAGGAGCAATTGTAAAATCAACAATACCATCAATAGCATATGCGAATAATTTCCAAAATGACCATTTAGTTTCGCCAGCCACTCTTTCAATATTTTCATATTCAATATATTTAGTCTTAAAACCAACCCAAGAGAAAATGCCTTTTGAGAAACGATTGTATTCAGGTAAAGATAATATTGAATTAACCATATTACGAGACATCAAACGATAATCTCTGGCCCCATCAACAATCTCGACATCAATCATCTTATTTATTAATTTATAAAATCTTCTAGCAAAGAAACTTCTGATTGGTGGCTCACCTTTCCTATTAACTCGATATGTAGCAGCACAATCATATTCGCCACTAGATACATAATTATACATTTCTTCGAGTAAGAAAGGAGGATCTTGTAGATCAGCGTCCATAAGTACAACATAGTCACCCATTGATTCTTTAAGCCCAGCTAAGATAGCAGCTTCTTTTCCAAAATTTCTTGAAAAAGAAACGACCTTTATATTCTTGTCTTCTTTTTTTAATTTTAAACATTCTTCAACTGTTTTATCTTTAGATCCATCATCCACAAAGATGATTTCATATCTGCTGACAAATTTCTTTAAATATTTTCTTAATTCAGGATAAAAAAGAGGAACGGCTGCTTCTTCGTTGTAGCAAGGAACAATAACACTTAACATATGATGGTACTCCTTCTTTTTAATTATATTATTTTAAACTTTTAAAAAACACTAACTAATCAATAGGTATATAAAGATTACCATTAAAATATCCATTTTGGTAATAATATGACACTAAAGCAATATCAATATCATTTTCATTAATGAAATTATTTAAATTAAAGTCTTCTGGTTTCGCTCTTAAATCGATAATGATTGTTTTATTAAAATGTGAAGCAATCCACATCATATTAGTATTGATAAATGAATCAGCGAATATTAACAGGTTTGGTTTATCTTCATTATGGAAATCAAATTCTCTTAAGAAGAAATTATCTCCAAAATATAAATCATAATCTGAATAGGCAGAAGTGTTGCCGTTATATCTATAATCTTCTTTAACGGCATAATAATCAAATACTTCACCATTGACATAATAATCAAATTCACCAATGTCTTTTAGTTCCAAATCAACAATCTTATCTTTTAGGCCATAGCCATTTATCTTATTGGCAATATTGCCATAGAATTCATATGGGTATTCATTGGTATTAATTATTTCTTTTGGATTACCAATATCATAATCATCATTAATCATTTCAATGACATCACTATACCCCTCGTATGCTCCAAAGACATTCCAATGATAATCAGAATGATAATAATATTTTTCATGATCAGATAAATCATTAATATCTAAGGCATCATATTTAATAGAGCTGTTTAGCTGTTGAACAAACAATTCCTGGCATAATGCTTCATTTGGATAATCACTATTCAACAATTCTTCAATTCTTGTAGGGAAATATACATAAGCCTTAATATCAGGATGATTATTAGCGAACTCATTGACATTATAGCCTCGAGAAGAAGCCAGATACTTTTGATCATCATTATATTCAAGAATACTGTTAATTAAATAACCATCACCCAAATCTATTACACCTTCCGCAAGATATGTAGATGATTCAGTCATTAATTCATTACTTCCAAAACTGTTATTAAATACTTTTTGAATTATTTTTTTAGGAAGCATGATACCTTTTTCAGTATAGATATTTAATAAGATTCTACCTTTGTAATAGTATCTGACAATTCTATCTCTAAAATAGAATTGATCTTTTAAGACACTTTCAATATTTCTTGATAGACTGCTGTCTAATTTAATATTTTCATTTGTCGCTAATAGTCTTTTCTCTGATTGTGATTCTTTTTCTTGAGGCTTAATGAAAATGCCTAAACCTAGGATTAAATTCAAGATAAGAAGTAGAATAAATAATTTGTTTCTCATAATTAGAACTGGAAATAGACAAAGGCTGAATAAGAACCAGCGACAATTAACGCAACAGAGAACATTGCGATAAATAACAATGATAAATCATATATAACAGGAACTTTTTCATTTAATGATAAAAGTTTCTTCTTTATAAATGGGAACAATAAGATAATTCCAAGTATTAATACAATAAGTGGATGAATAATATCTAGACTTCTTAAATAAGACATTTCAAAGGCAAAGCCTTTTCCAATGGATGCCTTAAATAAAGAACTTATTTGATTAAAATTAGAACATTTAAACGCATATACTTTTAAAATCATTGCGATTAATGTTGTACGGATAATCTGAAAAGCTCTCCAAGCCTTGCATTGATCATTGATGTGTAATTTATTTTTAATAGTTGAATAGCCATCAAAATAAGCATCTAAAGCTTCAAGTAATCCATTAATAATACCCCATAATAAGAAAGGCAAAGTTGAACCATGCCACAAACCTGATAAGGTCAAGGCAATAAACATATTGATGGCTTTTCTTTTTTTGCCTTTGCGATTGCCACCTAATGGAATATAAATATAGTCTTTTATAAAAGCACCAAGGCTCATATGCCATCTTCGCCAATATTCTCTGATTGAATGTGAGAAATATGGATCATTGAAGTTTTCAGGTATTTTAAAGCCAATCATTTCACCAATCGCAATTGCCATATCACTATAACCACTAAAGTCATAATATTCCTGAATGCCGTAGGCAATAATCGCAAGCCAAGCCAAAGGTGTTGATATTTTTGTCTCATCGCTTATGATAGAGGAAGATATGATATTTAATTGATTGGCGATTATTACTTTCTTACCTAGACCAATAATGAATCTTCTTAGTCCTGAAGCTATGCCATCAACATTGATATCTTTATCTTCAATGAATATTTTAAATTTGTCATATCTAATAAGCGGTCCAGAAATAACAACTGGGAAAAAGCTTAAGAACATTATTATATTAAGCGGATTTCTTTCAGCTTCATATTTCTTAAAATAAACATCACATACATAACTGATTGATAAAAAGGTCACAAAACTGATGCCAAGTGGCATGATGATAAGTGACCAGTCATGTTCCTTAAAGAAAGCTTCTAAAGATGTAATTAAGAAATTGCCATATTTAAAATATGATAATAAGCCAATAATTAATATTAAATAAATAATCAATAATGGTTTATTATCTTTAACCTTTAAGCCAAATAAATAGGTCAAAGCCATTATTATTAATAAAATGTATAGATGTTTAATGTCTCCAAAACAATAAAAGGCAATTGAAAACAATAATAAGATGATATTTCTAACTTTATTATTCTTTATAAAATACATTAAACCAATAAAAATTGGCAAGTAGATGAAGATAAAAAACAATGAGTTAAATTCCATAAGTTGATTATAAAATACATACAAAATTATCACAAATGTACTTTGACTCATTGTCTTTAAGATATAATTAAATGGTGAATAAAATTGTTAAAAACGCTTCATGGATAATTGCTTGCAAGGTAGCAGAAACAATATTCATGTTGGCAGTTACCATGTTACAAGCGCGAATCTTTGGACCAAGTAATTTTGGTCTTATTTCTTATGCACAATCAATCGTAACTGTCATTGTTCCAATTATACAATTAGGACTTAATTCTGTTTTAATAAGAGAATTAGTTGATCATAAAGATGAAGAAGGAACTATTATGGGCTCATCAATAACGATGGCAATGCTTACAAGTCCTATCGCCATCCTTATTGTTTTATTATTCACGGCCTTTGTAAATGCAGGACAAACAGAAACAATTATTGTCTGTGGGCTATATAGCAGTTTGCTGCTTTTCCAGGTCTTTGAATTATTACAGTATTGGTTTTTAGCCCATTATATGTCTAAATATACAGCACTTACTTGTTTTGCTGCCTATGTCATTGCTTCAATTTATCGTTTAGCTGTTTTATTTATTAATAAATCTATTTATCTATATGCTTTATCACAAGCAATCTATTATTTAGTCATTGCCCTAGTCCTTTTATATTTCTATAAAAAACTAGGTGGAAACAAATTTAAATTTGATAAGACAATCGCTAAACGCTTATTTAATAAATCAAAATTCTTTTTATTCTCATCATTAGCTGTAACTATCTATACACAGGTTGATAGAGTATTGCTTAAAAATATCAGTGGTGATGAAGCTAATGGCCATTATGTTGCAGCTATAACGATTGTCAATATGGCTACTTTTATTTTCACTGCCATCATCGATTCTACCCAACCTGATTTAATTGAAAAGAATTCTTTAAGTAATGAAGCATTTGAAAAAGGCATGACAAGATTGTATTCTGTCGTGATTTATCTTTCATTATTAATGTGTATTGCGATTGATATCCTAGCACCATTAATCATTAAGATTATGTATGGTGATAATTATTTACCTTCAATTAATCTGTTAAGAATTGTAGCCTGGTATGGTTTATTCTCTTTTATAGGTATTGCCAGAAATGTTTATATTATCGCTAAGAATAAACAGAAATATATTTGGATTATTTCTTTCTTAGGTGCTATCTTTAGTATTATCTGTGATTATTTATTAATATTAAAATTTAATGCCACTGGTGCTGCAATAGGTGCCATCTTAGTTCAGGTATTTGTAAACATAATACTTGGATTTATTATTAAGCCTATACGAAGAAATAATTATTTAATGTTTAAGTCATTAAATCCAAATCATCTATTAGAAATGATAAAAGAGATTAGGCACTAATCTCTTTTATATAAATCTCTTGTATATACTTTTTCTTTTACATCATCTAAACATGAATCATAGCGGTTAGCTATAATGGCATCTGCTTCTTTTTTAAATTTGTTCAGATTATTTACAACTTTGCTGCCAAAGAAGGTTTCGCCATCTTTAAGAGTTGGCTCATAAATAATAACCTTAGCACCCTTGGCTTTAATACGTTTCATAACACCTTGGATAGATGATTGTCTAAAGTTATCACTGTTTGATTTCATTGTAAGACGATATACACCAATGACACCTTGTTTCTCTTTCTTCTTATCAAATTGTGCATTATTGCTGTAACAGCCAGCTAATTCTAATACTTTATCCGCAATAAAATCTTTACGTGTTCTATTTGATTCAACAATAGCTTCAATTAAATTTTGTGGAACATCATTGAAATTAGCTAATAACTGTTTTGTATCTTTTGGCAGACAATATCCTCCGTAACCAAATGATGGATTATTATAATGCTGACCAATTCTAGGGTCTAGACATACACCATCAATTATTTCTTTCGTATTTAAGCCCTTTGATTCTGCGTAAGTATCTAATTCATTAAAATAAGAAACTCTAAGTGCTAAATAGGTATTAGAGAATAATTTAACTGCTTCTGCCTCTGTAAAGCCCATGAATAATGTTTCAATATCTTCTTTAATAGCAGCTTCTTTTAATAGGTTGGCGAATCTAACTGCTGCCTTTTTACTCTTGGTGTCACAACCGACAATAATTCTTGAAGGATACAAGTTGTCATATAGAGCTTTTGATTCTCTTAGAAATTCAGGAGAAAAAATTATATTGTTACATTTTTTAATTTTGCGAATCTTTTTAGTGAAGCCTACTGGTACCGTTGATTTAATAATTATGGTTGCCTTTGGATTAACTTTATTCACTAAGTCAATTACATCTTCAACAGCACTTGTGTCAAAATAATTTAATTTCGCATCATAATTTGTTGGTGCAGCAACAATAACATATTCCGCATCACTATAAGCTTTTTTACCATCTAATGTCGCTTTTAAATCTAATTTTTTATTTTTTAAGAAATCTTCAATCTCTTTGTCTTGAATTGGCGAAATTCTTTTATTTATCAGATCAACTTTTTCTTTTATGATATCAACTGCTTTTACACTGTTATGTTGCGCCAGTAAGACAGCTAAAGATAAGCCCACATAGCCTGTACCTGCTACTGCTATTTTGGCAGGTGCTTCTTTTGTGCTTTTAATCTTTTCATCACTTTCTAAAAGATCTTCATATTCATAGCCTAATACATTCCCAATCGCTTCTATCTGTTCAACAGTTGGAAGATAGGCACCACTTTCAATTTTAGAAATAGTAGCTCTGTTAATCTTTGTAAGTTCACTTAAATCATTTTGTGTCAGATTTTTTTGATTTCTTTTTTCTTTAATTGTCTTAACTAAAATATCATTCGCAATTTTTTTCATAACTTTATCCTCTTACCTAATGTTACCAAATAGAACATTTTAAAACAATCTAAGTTTATTTATGTTCTAATACTTAACATCGATTTTTAAACATAATTAAACAAAATAATACATTTTTAGTCAAAAAAGATATAATAACTTTAATGACAAGTTATCTTGCATTATTAGCGGTTGGTCTTTTGCCGGTAGGCGTCAGTGTTATTATATTTTGTTTGAGTAAAACGAAAATTTTTTCAAATCTTTCATATATAACAAAACAAATAATTATTGGCATCATTTTTGGCGTCTTGGCAATAGCTGGAACAGAATATGGCGTTCCAATTGAAGGTGCTGTTTTAAATGCCAGAGATGCTGCACCTATCTGTGCTGGTTTAATCTTTGGTGCTCCTGCTGGAATTATCGCAGGTGTTATTGGCGGTGTTGAAAGATGGCTAGCAGTATATTGGGGTGTTGGTTCTTTCACAAGAGTTGCCTGTAGCGTGTCGACAATTATCGCTGGTATTTATGCAGCTATTGTAAAGAAATATATGTTTGATGATTCTCGCCCTTCTGCAATTCACAGTCTTTTTGTTGGTCTAGTTGGGGAAGTCATCCACATGTTGATGGTTTTCATAACTAATCTAGATGAATCTGCCAGAGCATTTAAAGTTGTTCAAATCTGTACTGGACCAATGGTAAGCACAGTTGCGATTTCTGTCTTCCTTGCAGTACTTGTTATTAATACAATTGATACTAAAGGTAAAAATCTAAATACTAAAAAAGATTATTATTTATTATCACAATTATTCCAGAAAAGATTGATGTTAATTGTCGTATTATCTTTCTTTTTGACTAATACATTCACTTACTTGGTACAAAATGGCGTTTCTAATAAAAATACTGAAAATGTAATGCGTCTAAATATCCAGGATGCAATTGAAGATATTGACTTAGCAGTTGATCAGAGTTTAATGGATATGACTAGACTTATCGCAAATAAGATTGAATCACTTGAAAATATAAGTAACGAAGATTTGGTATCAATTGCGAATAATTTTGAAGTATCAGAAATAAATGTTGTAAATAAAGAGAATATTATCGTGAATTCAAATATTGAAGAATATGTAAACTTTGATATGAATTCCAATGAACAGTCTGCTAAATTTGACATCCTTAATAAAGGAAACAGTGAATATATCCAGGAATTAAGAAAGAATGCATATGATAATAAAGATTTAAAGAAATATGCTGGTAAGACACTAAAAACTGGCGGCTATGTGCAAGTTGCTTTTGATGAGGAACATTTCTTAAAAGGCCTAAGCCAAGAAGTTGCTCAGGTTGCCCTAAATAGACATGTCGGTGAAACTGGCCATTTAATGGTTGTCGATAGTAATTATGATATTGTTTCTGGTGAGAATATACTTATTGATTTAAATATAGATGATCTTATTTCTGGTGCAGAATTTAATGATTTTGTTGAATATAAGATGTATAAGGTTGATCTTAACGGCACATCAACTTATATCATGATTGGTTATGCTCAAGGTTTTATCGTTGTCGCATATTTACCAGTTATCGAAGCAGTCCAATCTAGAGATCTAACAATGTATATTACTTCATTTATTGAAATCATTATCTTTGAAGCACTATTCATGGCTACATATTTCTTAATTAAATATTTAGTTGTAAACAATATTATTAAAGTTGATGATTCTTTATCAAGGATTACTCAAGGTAATTTAGACACTGTCGTTGATGTAAAAGCTACTGAAGAATTTGTTTCCTTATCAACTGGCATCAATAAAACAGTAGATGCACTAAAACAATTTATAGAAGAAGCCAAATCAAGAATTGATGCTGAACTTAGTTATGCTGCTGAAATACAACGTTCTGCTTTGCCTAGTGATTTCCCAGCCTTCCCTTCAAGAGATGAATTTGATATCTATGCCTTAATGGATCCTGCAAAAGAAGTTGGTGGCGATTTCTATGATTTCTATTTAATTAATAAACATACATTAGTAATAACAGTTGCCGATGTTTCTGGCAAAGGTATCCCTGCATCATTATTCATGATGCGTGCCAAGACTGCTTTAAAGAGTTATACCGATGGCGGTTTGGCTGTAAATGATGTACTTACAAATGCAAACTTTAATCTATATGAAGGAAACGATGCGGGCATGTTTGTGACAGCTTGGATTGGTTTCTTAGATTTAGAAACAGGTGAATTAAATTATGCCTGCGCTGGACACAACCCTCCTTGTGTTAAACGCAAAGATGGTGAGTTTGAATATCTAAAGACAAAGCCAGTTGGTTTTGTATTAGGTGGAATTGAAGGTGTTACTTATAAAGCACAAAGCGCAACTTTAAATGAAGGTGATCAGATTTATCTATATACTGACGGTGTAACCGAAGCTACTAATATTAATAATGAATTATTTGGTGAAGGTCGTCTAAAAGAATCATTAGACAGACATAGCGAATTAGACGCCAAAGAATTGTGTATCGCTGTTAAAAAAGATGTCGATGATTTTGTAGGCGAAGCTCCACAATTTGACGACATCACAATGCTTTCATTAAAATTTAAAAAATTATATAAGAAATCTATTTAACCATTAATTCGCTGATATCAGCATCTATCCATTCAAATGGTAACCATGTTTTTATCTTTTGTCCTAATAAATCAATTTCAATACAACAGTTACGATTTCTTTTTGAATATTCAATGATTGATCCTTCTAAATCTTTTAATGGGCCATTGACGATTTTAATCTTGCCATTCAAATTGATGGCTTCACTAACTGATAAAGATCCTTCAACATCTAATACCCATTTCGCGTATTCTAAATCACTTCCATATAAACGGCCATCATCATTTTTATTGCTCAATATTTTAAAATAGTTTTTTGAACTGCGAACTTTATATACATCAAAATTCTTTTTTAAATATAAAAAGATATAACCACCTAGCATTATCTCTTGTACATTATATTTTCTACCTTGATGAGAACGATGAGACATCTTTGTTAAAGGAGTAGCTAAACAATAATCATAATTATTATTTATTTCCTCTGCAATATTCAATTCAACGCCAGCCAATGTGAAAAGACAATAAGCATCATATCCTTCATTTATCAATTCTTCTTTACGCTTTTTTAAATTCTCATCAAATTGCCAAATCATATTACTACTTGATTTTATAATCTTTCTACTAAAAATAAAATGCTCCATTTCATTTGGAGCATTTAGATAATGATTTTAATACTTATTATTTAACCTTACACTTTAAATAATCATTGGCTTAATATCTTTCTTTATGCTTAGCGATAAGGAACATAATATGGGTTTGGCTTAAGAAGAATAGAAATTAAATCAATAAGCCAACCTATACCAAACAAACCAAATGTGAATAAGTAAAGAATACCTAGACCAGCTTTGCCTTCATAAAACTTGTGAGCACCAAAACCACCTAGGAAAAAGCACAACAAGAATGCCGTCCACTTGTTACAAGCTTTACCAGGATAACCGCCAGAATTGTTATTAACGTTGTTATTTACATTGTTGTTTGCGTTATTGATAACAATATTAGGCGTAGATGGCTGCAATTCTTTCACTTGTTTACCACATTTAGGACAAATAACACAGTCGGCATCAATACTGCTACCACAATGTTTGCAAAAAACAGTATTTGGCGTGTCATCCTTTTGTCTTTCTCCACAGCTTGGGCATACTACAGCATCATCATCAATTAAAGTCCCACATTTTCTACAATACATAATAATTCCTCCCGAAATATAGTGATTTAATTCACAATAAAAATATATCACACAATATTGTGATTATCTACACAATGTGAATTTTTTCACTCTAATCATAGAATGAATTTGATGATTAGTTATGAGCCATTATGGAAAACGATGAAAGAGAAAAACGTTTCTCAATACCATCTTTTAAAATCTGGAATTGACAATAAAACGCTTGATGCTTTGAAAAAAGGTAAAAATGTGACCTTGCTAACCATTGAAAAACTGTGCAACATCATCGGCTGTTTTCCTAATGACATTGTTGTGTTTGTCAAAGAAGAAGAGAATAAAAAATAGTACATAACCCACGGAAGACCGTGGGTTATTATTGATTTGATTAAGTTAATTAATTATTATTATTTCTTAAAACTATCAGTTACATCAGTAAGCTTATCATGAAGCTCATTTTCAATCTTACGTAATTCAACTTGAGCAGCAGCACGTTTTTCTCTACCTTCTTTTTGAATCTTTTGAACTTCTTCAAGAGTTTCAATAAGTTTCTTATTAGTTTCAGTTAATGTTTCAATATCAACAATGCCTCTTTCAGATTCTTTAGCAGTTGCGATTGTAGCCTGTTTTAAGTTTTCAGCATTTTCCTTAAGCATTCTGTTAGTCATTTCTGTAACTTCATTTTGAGCTTTAGCAGCTTCCTTAGAATGAGAAATTCCTAGAGCTATCAACATTTGTGATTTCCATAGAGGAATTGTATTAGCCAATGTTGATTGAATCTTTTCGACCATCAATGTGTCGTTGTTTTGAACTAATCTAATTTGTGGTCCCATTTGAATTGATACCATTCTTGTAAGTTCCAGATCATGAAGTTTCTTTTCAAAACGATTGATGGCGTTACTTAAATCGTTAGCTTTTTGTGCATCATCAGGATCACCTGTTTCTTTTGCTTTAGCTAAGGCAGCTGGTAATTCTTTAGTTTTGATTTCATCTAATTTCTTATAACCAGCTAAGATGTACATTGTTAATTCTTTGATGTTGATGACATTCTTGTCATATAGCTGATCTAATAAGGCAATATCTTTTAATAATGTTACCTGATGGTCTTCTAATATCTTAACAATCTTATCAACATTCTTTTCAGCGCTGTCATATTTAATCTTTACACTGGCAATCGCATTGCTTCCTCTTTTAAACAGTTTCTCAAAGAAGCCATCTTTTTCATTTACCTGAAATCCTTTTAATTCTTTAACTAGATCTTCAAGTGTCTCACCTACTGAATCTAAGTCTTTAGTACGCACATTCTTCAAAGTCATTTCTGAAAAATCTGCTACTTTGTTTTGAGCAGCACTGCCATATTGAAGTACCGCATTTGTTTTAGTGATGTCAATCTGTTTAGAGAAAGAATCAACCATCTGTTTCTCTTCTTCACTTAAAGAAGAATCATCAATTCTAATCTCTCTTAATTTTTCTTCACTGATAGTAGTTTTTTCACCTTCTACAAGTGGAGTTTCAACAGCTTCAGTTTCATCTTCACTCAATGTTAAGACAATTTTTTCTTCTTGTTTTTCAGACATATTTTTTCTCCTATTCTTCCTCAAGACAATTTATGATTTCTAAGATTCTATTTAAATCTTCAGTGCCATTATAATTAATGACAATTCTTTTTTTATCAACTTCAACCTTGGTTGATAACTTACTTTCAAGATTTCTTCTTAAATTCAACAGATATGGATCTTCTAGAACTACACCTTCCTGTTTAGCTGGTTTTGGTTTTTTGTTTACCAGTTTTTCGACTTCTCTTACTGTGAGATTTTCTTTGATGATGCGATTTGCGATTTCGCTCATCCTTTCTTCATCATCTAATCCTAATAGAGCTCTTGCATGTCCATAAGTTAATGAACCTTTGATAACTAATTCTTTTACTTTTTTAGGAAGCTTATTTAATCTTAAAGTATTAGTTACATAAGCTCTTGATTTAGATATCTTTTTAGCTAATTCTTCTTGTGTATAGCCTAGTTTTTCAATTATCTGATTGTAGGCTTCAGCTTCTTCAATTGGATTTAAATCATCTCTTTGAATATTTTCAAGTAATGATACTTCCATCATATCCGCATCATCAAAATCTAATACGAAGGCTGGAATTTCTTTTAAGCCTGCCATCTTTGAGGCTTTCATTCTTCGCTCACCTGCAATTAATTCATAGCCCTTTAATGCTGACTTTCTGACAAGTACTGGCTGGAAGATGCCTCTTTCTTTAATTGATTCAGCTAATTCTTTAAGCTTTTCTTCATCAAAGTTTTTACGTGGTTGATAAGGGTTAGGTCTTATTTCTGATATCTTTAGATTAACTTTGTCACCCTTTACTTCTTTTTCACCATTATTAATATCTGCCAATATAGAGTCGACATCGTTACCAAAAATTGTACCTAAGCCTTTTCCTAATTTTTTATTGGCCATTATCTTCTCCTTTATTACTATCAATCAGTTCTTTTGTTAAAGCTACATAAGCTCTAGAGCCTTCACAATTCATATCGTAATCATAAATTGATTTCCCAACTGATGGAGCTTCTGACAATTTAATGTTTCTTGGAATATGCACATTATATGTTTTCTCTTTAAAGTGTTTGTGTACTTCTTGAGCGACTTCAGCACTAAGATTAGTTCTTGCATCATACATTGTAAGTAGGACACCTTCAATCTTTAGATTAGGATTGAATAATTTTTGAACTAAACGAATAGTCTGTAATAATTGTGTAACACCTTCTAAGGCATAATATTCACATTGTACTGGTATCAGTACTGAATCAGCTGCCGTTAAAGCATTAGTATTTAATAATCCTAAAGAAGGAGGACAGTCAATGATAATATAATCATATTCATCTTTGATGTTTTCTAATACGCCTTTTAGAAGCTGTTCACGATTTTCTTCAATATTGGCGATTTCTAAATCAGCGCCAGCTAAGGTAATATTGGCAGGTAATAAATCAAGTGGTGGACGTTTTAAATGTTTGATGCATGCTTTGACATCATTTTGTGACATCAGGGCATCATAGATTGTTAAGTCATCTAAACTTAATTCACAGCCAACGCCTTGGGTAGTATTTCCTTGTGCATCAAAGTCGATTAATAAAACTTTCTTGCTTAGATATGCTAAGCCAGCAGCTAAATTTATTGATGTAGTGGTCTTACCTACGCCACCTTTTTGATTTGCGATTGCGATAATCTTTGCCATAATACTCCTTTATTTCTTAATCTTAATTGTTATTTTTACACGATCTTGATAATCAGTTACCTGGAAATCTCCATCAATTCCTGATTTCTTACACATCTGATACGCCTGTTCAATAGTATTGATGCTTATTTGGACATTATTAGAAACACCTTTGCTGTGTTTGTTTTTTTCTAATAATGATTTGATATATTCTTCAGCTTTAGCGACAGTATAATTTCTGTTAGTGATAGTTAAAAAGACTTCTTCTAATTTATCACTAGGAACCTTTAATAAGGCACGCGCATGTCTTTCTGATATGGTGCCTCTGCCAATCGCATTTTTTACATAATCTGGTAATTGTAATAATCTTAATTTATTCGCAACAGTTGATTGTTTATAGCCAAGGCGCTCTGCTAATTTAACCTGAGTAATATTTTCCTGTTTCATGATTCTTTGCATAGCCAGTGCTTGTTCAATCGCATTTAAATCTTCTCTTTGAATATTTTCAATTAAAGATAATGTTGCGCTTTCTTCATCACTTTTTTCATAGATGATGGCATCTATTTCTTTATAGCCCAATAATAAACAGGCACGATATCTTCTTTCTCCCGCAATAAGTTCATATTTGTTTCCTTGTTTACGAACACTGATTGGTTGAAGAAGGCCATTTTCTTTAATACTTTCAGCTAGGCTTTCGATTGTTTCATCATAAAAATCAAGTCTTGGTTGGCTTTTATTAGGGACAATACTTTTTAATTTGATCTTAACTACTTCACTCATAATGGTCTTTCTTTAATTATACTATATTTTCTAGGAAATCTTTTAGGGCTAACGGCTTCCTTAAAGAGGTAGCCAATTACTCTTTTTGAACCATCAAATAATTCTTTTTCTTTAATATCTTTTATCTTAAAGCCCATTGTTTTAATGGCTTTTTTAGAATTTAAGATTTCTTCTTTACCGCTAGAACCTTTTAAGGCAACAAAATAGCCGCCCTTTTTAACTAAGGCCCCACATACTTCAATTAAGATACTCATATTACTTACAGCCCTGGCTGTCACATAATCATATTTTTCTCGTGTTTCTAATGAATAATCTTCGCCTCTTATATTAATAACTTCAATATCTTTTAAATCTAATAATTTAATTAATTCTTCCAAAAAGACACATCTTTTCTTGATTGGTTCAATTAGACTCACTTTTAATTCTGGATAGCATATCTTTAAAACAACACCAGGAAAACCTGCGCCTGTTCCAATATCTGCCAGACTTCCTTCCATTTTTAAATCAAAGAAGCCCAGAAGAGAATCATAGAAATGTTTATCAAGGACTTCTTCATATTCAACAATAGCTGTCAGATTAATCTTTTCATTATATTCTTTCAAAAAGGCAGCATATTTATCTAATTGCGCCAATTGTTTGTCATTTAAGATTAAATTCTGTTTTTCTAATTCTTTTATAAATTCTTCTTTTAGCACACAATCATTATAAACTATAATAATGGCGAGGCAGGTATAAATATGGAATTAGCTGAAAGATTTATGAATTACTGCAGGATTGATACTCAATCAGATCCAAATAGCGGAACTACTCCTAGTAGCGACAAACAGTTTAATTTAGCTAATCTGTTAGTAAGAGAATTAAAACAATTAGGAGTAAGTGATGCGAAAGTAAATGAATATTGTGTTGTCTATGGCCATATTAAAGCTAATTATGAAACTGATAAAAAAATCGGTTTTATTGCGCATATGGACACATCAGATCAGATGAGTGGTGAAAACTGTAAACCAAGGGTACTTGAGAATTTCTCTGGTAATGCGGCCAATTTAAATAAAGATTTAAATATTATCTTAAATGTTGAAGTCTTCCCTGATTTAGCCAAGACAAAAGGAAAAACAATTATTGTAACAGATGGCACAACCTTATTAGGTGGTGATGATAAAGCCGGTATCGCTGAAATAATGGATTTAGTTCAATATATTCATGAACATCCAGAATTTAAACACTGTGGCATTTCCGTTGCCTTTACGCCTGATGAAGAAATTGGTGAAGGTGCTAAATATTTTGATATAGAAGAATTTGATGCGGACTATGCCTATACTATAGATGGTGAAGAAGCTAATAATGTTGAATATGAAAACTTCAATGCTGCCTCAGCAATCGTAAAAATAAAAGGTCTTTCAATTCACCCAGGCAGTGCTAAAGATAAAATGATTAACGCATCATTAGTTGCAATAGAATTTAATTCTTTATTGCCAGAAAAAGATCGTCCAGAAAATACAGAGGGGTATGAAGGTTTTAATCATTTAACTGATATTGAAGGTGAAGTTGAAAACTGTAAATTAGAATATATTATCAGAAATCATGATAGAGAATTATTAGACAAACAGAAAGAAGATTTCTATAAAGCAGAAAAAATAATCAATAAAAAATATGGCACAGGAACTTGTGCTGTTGAAATCTTTGATACATATAAAAATATGCGTGAATTAATTGAGCCTCATATTGAAATAGTTGAGAATGTAAAAAAGATAATAAATGATTTAGGACTGGAAGCTGCATCTAAACCAATAAGAGGAGGAACAGATGGTGCTATCCTTACATATAAAGGATTACTTTGTCCAAACATTGGTACGGGCACCAGAAATTGTCATGGCAAATATGAATATGTAATTGTGGAAGAAATGAAGATAATTGTTGAAGTACTAAAAAGATTAGTCGCTGTGAACTGAGTCCCAAAAGTTGAACAAACTGGAGGGACTTTTTTAATGAAACTAA
>CAMKTV010000002.1 GCA_946415785.1 uncultured Solobacterium sp. | reverse complement strand
TGAATATCGGAATCAGGCCTTAATGAGAACTGTCTAAATTTTGGGACTCAGTTCAAAGGAGGTAGTTTTTTTGTATAAGAAAACCCTACGATAGTCGTAAGGCTCTAAAGAGCTTTAGCGGTGAGTATAAAAAGGCTCCTAAATGTGCTAGAGTGTTATTAAGCCTGGCAACTAATACACGATAGACAATAGGAGGTTATTATTATATGTCTAAACAGGATAGTGCTACAAACACTCTAGCACATACTAAGTGGAATTGTAGATATCATGTAGTTTTTACACCAAAGTATCGAAGGCAAGTGTTCTTTAATGAAAAAAGATCTGATATGAGAGATATTATTAAAACTCTTTGTGATTGGAAAGGGGTTGAAATAATAGAAGGCTAAATATGCCCCAATCATGTTCACTTGCTTTTATTTTTCAATGCCAATCCTGTTCAAACAGCCGGTTTTCCTAAACCTTCTTTACCAACAAGGACTTTTAAATCCAAAACAACATGTTTTAAAAACTATAAAGCATCCACACTGTGACGCATCAATAACTGGATATAAAGAAGAAAGTATCAAATGTAGATATTGTGATTCAATGGTTATAATAAACGATTAACGAATAAAAGATTTAAATGTTTTTTTGTAATAACCTTTATAGCTTTTAGAAACCTGCTATAAAAATTGAGATATCATTTACAAAAATTTTTTAATTGTTTTATAAAATCAGGAGTTTCCTCATATAGACCATGACCTAAACCGTCATACATAATCAATTTATTGTTAGGGATTAGATTAGCTATTTCAATTGATGCATCAGGCGTTACAATCTTGTCTTCTTTGCCACCTAATATCAACGTAGGACATTTGATATATTTTAATTCATCATAAGTATCATGTTTAAAGATAGCTTCAGCTTGAATAATAAATCGATCAAATGATTTTGGCTTGCCAATATTACCTAAATGTTTAACTAATTTAATTTGTTTCTTAGTGACATTTTCACTATAAGATAATCTCGCAAGGTCTAACATAATACCTTGATAATCATCATCTTTTGCCATCTTTATCCAAGAGCCAATAGTTGAATTAATTGTTTCATTCATGCGACAACTTGTTACTACAAGAATTAGTCCTTTTAATTTGTCTTTATGATCTAAGGCAAATCTTTGAGCTATCATACCACCTTGAGAAACACCCATTAGATAAGCATCTTTAATATTTAATTGTTCAAAAGCTTCATTTAAGTCATCTGAATAATCTTTATGGGTAGTACCATATTCAATATTGTTTCTTCTTGAAAAGATGTAGGTCGTGAAATCTTTTCTGATTGAACGATACATTGCTGCAAAAAATAATGCCAAGCCTTTAACTGTTTTTATACCATCTCCAAGACCTGGCAACATAACTAGAATTGTTTTACCACTTCCAAAACGCACATAATCCATATCACCAGTGCTGAGATTTAATCTTCCATTTAATGCTTTTTTCATATCTTTCTCCACTTTGATTTTAACATGTAATAATAGTCCATAATTTTATTTTGTTGTAGAATGAAGTGTATGACACAAACAAGAAAATTATTTGGTGATAAAAAATTCTATATCTACGCACTATTGTTGGTGCTACCAGTTATGGGACAACAATTAATAGAGAATCTGGTTAATCTAATAGATAACTTTATGGTTGCGGGATTAGGTGATATTAAGATGTCAGGAACTAGCGTTGCTGGCCAGATTATTTTCGTATTCATTGTTTTGTTAAATGCTGTATGCATGTCAGGTGGTATATTTGTTACTCAATTTAATGGTGCCAAAGATGAAAAGGGAATTAAACAGGCAATATCATTTAAGACTATTGTTTCTTTAGGATTGCTTGTTATCTATTTATTGATTTGTTTAGTTTTCCCAAGACAGACATTAAGCATCATGCTTATTGGTAATAATCAAAAAGAAGCAATCATTGAAGAAGGCGTCAAGTATATGCATATGATTGCCTTTGCGGGACTACCAATGATTATTTGTTATATATGTTCATCATCATTAAGAGAACTGGGACATGTTAAACAGCCATTGTATGCATCGTTTGCGGCAGCAATTATAAATATGATTTTAAATTACGGTTTCATATATGGTAATTTAGGTCTTCCTAGATTAGAAGTTGTCGGTGCTGCTTTAGCAACATTTATTTCTCGATTGTGTGAAGTTTTTATCTTCATTTATATCTTTAAAAAGAGCGACAACATCATCAAGATAAAATTAAAAGAAGTATTCTATATAGATCGAAAATTATTCGTAGATATTTTTAAACGTAGCACAAGAACAATATTTTCAGAAGCAATCTGGGCATTTGCAGAAACAGTGACTGTTGCTTTATACAATGGCAAGGGTGGTGCTGATGTCGTATCAGGCATGGCTGCAAGTTTTACAATTGCGAATTTGTATTTTACTTCTTTAGGTGGAGTTAATGTCGCAACAGGAGTAATATTAGGAAAATTATTAGGTGAGGGCAAACTTCAAGAAGCAAGAGAAAAAAGAAGATGGATATCTAGTGGTTCATTTATTTTCTCTATATTTGTAACAGCATTAGCTATCTTAACAACTTTGCTTGTACCAATCATTTACGCAAATTTAAGTCTTAGTGCTCAGGAAATCTGTAAGAGAATGGTATTCTATATGGCATTATTTATGCCAGTTTGGATAATCTTTAATGTTCAATTGGCTGTAGCCAGATCTGGTGGAGATACATATATGTCTTTTGTCTTGGATGGCATGGTTAATATCTTTATGACAATTCCATTAGTTTTCTATTTGGCTAAAGGAACTGATGTTGGGCCAGTTGGCATTTATATGATTGCAAGATTTATTGATATTGGCAAAGTCATCGGCTCATATTTTTGGCTGAAAAAAGAAACATGGCTTGTTAATCTTACCGATAGATAAAGAGGAATTATTATGAATTTAAATCAATATAATCAAAAAACAATAAGAATAATTGATAAGAATGATGAAATCTTTGATGGCATATGTGAATACTATTCAGTTGAATATGGAGAGATAAAATATGGCGTCAACGAAGAAAGCTTAGAGATTTAAAATTACATCTTTTTTGAAAAAGATATCAAAGAAATCATAAGCTTGGAAGATAATGACGGCCCTTATGGAAAGTTCTTAAATCCATATGGTCATTTAGAAGAATCAATCATTAATGATTTTGAATCATTAGTAGACGCTTTTGATTTTGAAATTGATGAACATACATATCGCTTATTATTATGTCTGAAAGATAAAAAAGATTATCCTTATAAAAAAGAAATTCTAGATGCATTAAAACAATATCAATTTAATGATGAAAAGATAATAAATCTAATCAATGATTTGAAAGATAACTGGTAAACAAAAAGGGCTAAGCCCTTTTGTTGAATAATCCTTTTTTCTTATTTTTTTGTAGTCTTTCTTTTCGTAATTCTTTTTTTGATTTTTGAATTTCATGATATTCGACATAGTTTAAGCCAAATATCAGATTCACAATTAACAGACATAATCTTTCAGAATAAGTACCAATAAGAATTGCTAAGATAAATGCTGTAAACATCACTAATAGACTATTGTTTGTGAGCACATTCGAACCATAAACTACAGCCAAAGATATGAAAGCAATTAAAAGATAGCGCATTATTCGGCATCTTCTCTCAGTCTTTGTATCAATATGCATTTGTTGATGACAATGACTACAAGAAATTGTCTCCTGAATGTTTTTTCTACTTAAATCATATACTTTACCACAACGGTAACATTTAACTTCTTTTTTCATATTAGTGCCTACTAAGCTTTAATGTTAATATTTTATCAAATTGTATTAATGTATTTGAATGCCAGTAAAGATTAAATATTTAGGTCCTTTATAATCTGGTAATGTGGCATCTTCTTTAGAAAGATTAACTGATTTTAAATCTTCATAGATATTACCAGAAATAGAGAAACCAGTTAATGGTATATATTTCTTACCATCAAAATATTTAGCCAATCTTACTTCACCACCCCAATATCCATTTGTTTCTTCAAGTTGTGGAGCAGAGAAATTTTCAATTAATAAATGTTTCTCTTTTGAATAATCATATCTTGGGCCATCTAATTCAATAACAGGAATATTACCAGTAGCTTCTTTATTTAGATAATAAGCGAATCGATTATCACCCCATAATTTAGCTACTTTACCATCTTTAATTAATTTAGCGGCTTTTAAGACGATACCATTATTATCAACTTTCATTGATTTTGAGCATCCCTTAACAACAGGTTTAAGTGTTAAAGAAACACCTTGTGATAGTACAACATCACCTTTATTGTAATGATTCTCTTTGAAATAAAGACTGCGATAATTGATGTCATTAACAGTGTTTCCTACAATATCTTGTAACATATCGTTTTTAACTAACACTTTAATATCTTTTGGAAGCTTAACATCTTTTAAAGTCTTCGCAACAGATCTTTCTTTTGCGTTCAATAATAATTCATCAATCTCTTTAGTTATTTCATCATAATTAATACTTGATGTTTCATAGTATTTATATAATTCAACTTCTTCGCCATTGTTTGACCATGTTGGAATAACTTCAACTGCAATTTCAAAACCATTAGTTATATGTTTTGTACCTTTTGAATCAAAGAATCTGCTCTTAACATTTGATACAAATATTTCTGTTGAATTAAGCCAGCCACTTTCATATTTATTAGCTTTATAGACAGCTTTGGCAACCTTGAGAGCAACATCATTCAAATCATATTTCTTATCATCTTTTTCAATAATACTTTCCTGTTTATCAGGTAAAGGATAATAAGGATTCTTTGCTTCTTTTGCTTTCTTGACTGCTTCTTTGATTTTCTTGTTTAATGATTTTTCATCATCACCACTGCTGATTGTAACAACAGAAGAGCCAGTAAAAGATGCGTTAGAAACATAGATAGTAATGACATTTGATACAACTTTTACAGCTCTGTTAATTTCTAAATGATCTAAGACATAGAATAATTCACGTGAATCTTTTTCTGTGCTTATTAATTGATAATCAGAAATAGCTTTATTGTTTTTTAAACATTTAATAATATCTTGAATTTTCATTATCCTAACTTAGCCTCCGCTTTTAAATATGGACCACCATCAGATACATAAACCCATTCTTTGTGTCCCTTACCACACATACCTGAACCTATTACTTTAACTTTATCCGATACCATGGAAATAGAAGACAGTAAATCAACTACATAACCAGAGATGACAACTGGTGTTACAATCTTGCCAGTTAATTTTCCATCTTTGATTTCTAGGCCATAAGATGCAGTACATTGAATCTGCCAGTTCTTTGGATCTTCCATGCCATTATTTGTCTGGAATAAGAAATATCCGTGTTTTACTGACTTGATCATATCTTCTAATTTATCTTTGCCTTTACCAAAATAGGTATTAGTCATTCTTGTATAGACTTTACGTTTATAAGATTCTCTTCTGCCATTTCCTGTTGGAACCGTTCCAAGTGTTAAAGCACTTAAGCTATCAGAGATACCAGTCTGTAAGATACCTTTTTTGATGATTTGAGTTTTGTGTGCTTCAACGCCATCATCGTCAAAGAAATACGATGCAGCAGATAAAACTCCAGCAGCACCATCATACATATCAATAAGAGGGCTGGCTACATATTTGCCGACATAATTCTTAGCTTTCGCTCTATTTTTTACAAACATATCCATTTCAACACCATGACCAAATGCTTCATGGGCAATTAGTCCAGAAATTGATGGATCAGTGATAATTGTATATTTGCCTGGTTTAATAGGTTTAGCATCCAATAATCTTACAGCGATATCTAATACTTCTGGGCTGGCTTTCTTTAGACCATTTAAGGCTTTTAAAGAAGATGCTTCACCTTCCGCATGATAATTAGATTTAATATTGTCTTTATCTCTTGTGACTACCATTAACATTGCGTTAATCCAGTCATATTTTTGCGTTAGGCATTTCTTTTCTGAAACAAAGATTTTTGATATCTGTCTTTTAATATAGACGGTATTAACATTGATGACTTTCTCATTTTTGTGCATATCATCTTTGATTGCAGTTAGTCTTTTAATAATTTCCCCATTACTTAAAGAGTCTTTGTCTTCTCTTAAAAAGTCTTCAACATGTTCCTTTTCTTCTAGCATCTTTACCTTAAACTCGCTTGTAAAAGGATTTTTCAAAGTTAAGGCTTTCTTTACATCACTCGGTTTTAGATTTTTGATGTCATCACACGAATATTCGCTATAGCGGCCATTTTTATAGACTTTGATTACAAAGCCACATTCTGTTTCTACTTCATCAAGAGAAGTATTAGCTGTTCCTACTAATATCCTTTTAGTTAAGACCTCAGATCCAAGAATTGAGACATAATCATAATTCTTTCTTAATTCTTTTACTAGATTCTTAGCTGCTGGGATAGATGATTTTAAATATTTATTTAACATAATTAATCCCCCTTAAAATGATAACATTTAATTTTATTATTGCCACAAAAGTGCTTAAATAAAGGACTTTAAAGAAAATATAGCCTAGGAAATAGAATTATTAAATTCAGGCAGAAATAATCATTTTAGACGAAAATCATAGAAAAAAATGCTTATTTAAATGGCACACAGATGAGAGTGTAACGATAATATTTAATGAAATATCGATAAATAGCATCTTTTTTGTAATAAATTATTGCAATAATCATTAAAAAAGTGTATTATATACGAGCGCTCGCGAAGATATGGGAGATTGCTGGCACACTGGGAACTGTGTCACTGTGTGATAACCAGGGAACTCACATGGAGTGAGTTACCAAGGCACTTTGAGCACTTGGTTAATGAATTATAGGAGGAAAAATTCATGGCTAAAAACAACGTAAGAATCAAATTGAAAGCTTACGAACACCGCTCATTAGACTTAGCAACTGAAAAGATTGTTAAGGCTGCTGAAGACGGTGGAGTAAAAAAGATCGTTGGCCCTATTCCACTACCAACTGAAAAACAAGTGGTAACAATCCTACGTGCTGTTCATAAATATAAGGATTCTCGTGAACAATTCGAAATCAGAACACACAAGAGATTAATCGAAATCATCGGCCCAAGTGCCAAGACAATTGATGCCTTAAGTCGTCTTGATCTACCAAGTGGCGTTGAAATCGAAATTAAATTATAAGTTAGAAAGGTGACATCATGAAAGGAATTCTTGGAAGAAAGCTTGGCATGACTCAAGTCTTCACAGAAGAAGGAAACTTAATTCCTGTTACCGTAGTTGAATGTTTACCAAATGTAATTCTACAAAAGAAAACTGTAGAAAATGATGGTTATGATGCATTACAACTTGGTTACGAAGACAAGAAAGAAAGCCGTGCAAACAAAGCAGAAATCGGCCACGCAAAGAAAGCTGGCCAAAGTCCAAAACAATTCATTAAAGAAGTTAAAGCTGACGAATTAATGAATCTAGAAGTTGGACAAGAAGTTAAAGTTGATATCTTTTCCGCTGGTGACATCGTAGATGTTACAGGCATATCAAAAGGTAAAGGCTACACAGGCGTAATTAAGAGATACAATCATCACTTAATTAATGAAACTCACGGTGCTGGTCCAGTGCACAGATCTGTAGGTTCTCTAGCAACAACAGGTAGAAATAACGGACGTATTGAAAAGAATACGCCAATGCCTGGACACGATGGAACATTAGTTACAACTAATCAAAACTTAGAAGTAATTAAAGTTGACGCAGAAAAGAACTATATGTTGATTAAAGGCAATGTTCCAGGTCCAAAGAGAGGTTATGTAACTGTTAAGACCACTGTAAAGAAAAACAAACATGTAGAACCAAAAGTTCTATTAGTAAAGGAGGCATAATCGATGGCAAAGTTTGATGTATATGATTTAAGTGCTAATAAAGTTGGCGATATCGAATTAGCTGATAGCGTTTATGGCTCAAAGATTAATGAACAAGCAATATTTGATGCTTTATTAAGACAACAATCTTCTTTAAGACAAGGTACTCATAAAGTTAAAACTAGAAGTGAAGTATCTGGTGGTGGTAAGAAACCATTCAGACAAAAAGGTACAGGTAGAGCAAGACAAGGTTCTATCAGAGCCGTTCAATATAGAGGTGGCGGTATTGCCTTTGGTCCTACTCCTAGATCTCATACCTTCAAATTAAATCGTAAGGTTAGAAGATTAGCTCTAAGAAGTGGCTTAAGTCAAAAAGTTCAAGAAGAAAAATTATTCGTCTTAGACAGTATTAAATTCGAAAACATTAAGACTGCGCAGTTTAAGAAAGTATTAGATGCTTTCTATAAAGAAGGAAGAGTTAAAGCATTATTCGTTGTCGATGTAACTGAAGAATATGAAAATGCATATCTATCAGGCAGAAACATTGAAGGCGTAGAAATGGTAACAGTTGAAGGCTTAAATATATTTGATTTAGTTAATGCCAACAAATTATTCCTTACTAAAGCAGCAGCTTTAAAGATTGGGGAGGTATTAGCTGATGAGTAACGCAAGAGAAGTCATCATTCGTCCTCTAGTAACTGAAAAGACTATGAATGTTCAAAGCAACAATAACACTGTAGTATTTGAAGTTAAAAAAGGCGCCAATAAAATTCATATCAAACAAGCGATTGAAGAAATCTATGATGTGAAAGTTGAGTCAATCAATGTTGTGAATTGCGCAACAAAAGAAAAGAGAATGGGTCGTTATGGCCAATTCCATTACACAACTAATAGATGCAAGAAAGCATATATTAAGTTGAAAGAAGGATATAAGATCGATATCTTAGCTGATAAATAATATCGATAATTAGCGGAAGAAAAATGCTATTTCCGGATAATTGCATGAAAAGGAGAATGAAAAATGGCGATTAAAACATATAAGCCAACTACTCCTGGAAGAAGGGGTATGACAGGTCTTACCTTTGAAGAAATCACTAAATCAAAACCTGAAAAGAGTTTGACAGTTTCTCTAGGTAAGTCTGGTGGTCGTAATAATACAGGAAGAATTACGACAAGACACATTGGTGGTGGTCATAAACAGTTATACAGAATCATCGATTTCAAGAGAAATAAAGATGGTATCCCAGCTGTAGTTAAAGCAGTAGAATATGATCCAAACCGAAATTGTAATATTTGTTTATTAGTTTATGCTGATGGTGAAAAAAGATATATTCTTGCACCTAAGGGCCTAGAAGTAGGTATGAAGGTTGTATCAGGCGATAAGGTTGATATTAAAACTGGTAATGCTCTACAGATGCGTTATATGCCTGAAGGTACCATCGTTCATAACATTGAATTAAAACCTGGTAAAGGTGGCCAAATTGCAAGAGCTGCTGGTGCAAGTGCACAAATCCTAGCTATCGAAGATAAATATGTAACACTTCGTTTAGGTTCAGGTGAAATGAGAAGAATATTAGGAAACTGCAGAGCTACAATCGGTGTAGTTGGCAATGAAGATTACAACCTAATTAACTTCGGTAAAGCAGGACGTACTAGATGGTTAGGCGTTAAGCCAACAGTTAGAGGTTCTGTAATGAACCCAGTAGATCACCCTCATGGTGGTGGTGAAGGAAGATCACCAATTGGACGTAAGTCTCCAATGACTCCTTGGGGCAAGAAAGCTATGGGTGTTAAGACTCGTAAGAGCAAGAATCCTTCTAATGAATTAATTATTAGAAGAAGAAATGATAAATAGAAAGGGGAAGATAAATGGCTAGAAGTTTAAAAAAGGGTCCGTTCTGTGATGAACACTTACTTAAAAAAGTTGAAGCATTAAATGCAGCAAACAAAAAAGAAGTTATCAAAACTTGGTCACGTAGATCTACAATCTTCCCAAGTTTCGTAGAACATACTTTCGCTGTTTATAACGGCAAGGAACATGTTCCTGTATATGTAACTGAAGATATGGTTGGACAAAAGTTAGGTGAATTTGTTGCAACTAGAAAATTCGGTGGTCACGGCAAAGATGCCGATGATAAGAAAGCGTAAGGAGGTCTAAAGATGGAAGTAAAAGCAACTGCTAAGACAATTAGACATCCTGCTAGAAAAGTCAGAATCGTTCTTGATTTAATTAGAGGCAAAGACGTAAAAGAAGCCCTAGGCATTCTTAAATTCACACCTAACCATGCCGCTAGTGATGTTGAAAAAGTTCTAAAGAGTGCAATCGCAAATGGAACTCACAACAATCAATTAAACGAAGACAAACTTTATGTTAAAGAATGCTTCGCAAACGAAGGCACTACAATTAAAAGATGGATGCCTCGTGCAAAAGGTAGAGCAACACCAATTATGAAAAGGACAAGTCATATTACAGTGACAGTAGCAGAAAAGGAAGAGAAGTAAGGAGAGAAATATGGGTCAAAAAGTTAGTCCAATAGGAATGCGTATCGGTGTGATTCGTGATTGGGAATCAAGATGGTATGCCGGTAAAGAATATGGTGATCTTTTACAAGAAGACATCAAAATCCGTAAAACAATCTTCGCTGACTGCGCTTCTTGCCTAGTTTCAAGAGTTGAAATTGAACGTAGTAAGAATCGTGTCAACCTAATAATTAGAACTGCTCGTCCTGGTATGTTCATTGGTCAAGATGAAAAAGGTGTTGCATTAGTCGACAAACTAAAAGAAAAATTAACTAAACTTACAGGAAACAAAGAAATCAATATTAATGTTGTTGAAGTTGGTAATCCTGATTTAGATGCAAGACTTGTAGCATTAAAGATCTGTAAAATGCTAGAAGAAAGACAATCGTTTAGAACAGCTCAAAAGAAAGCAATTCAATCAACAATGAGAGCTGGTGCTAAAGGAATTAAAACAGCTGTATCTGGTAGATTAGGTGGAGCTGATATCGCAAGAAGTGAAGGATATTCTGAGGGTGTTGTACCTCTACATACACTTCGTTCTGACATCGACTTTGCTTGGGAAGAAGCTATGACTGTCTATGGTAAATTAGGTGTTAAAGTTTGGATCTGCCGTGGTGAAGTATTGCCTGGTGAAATGGTTCAAGAGCCTGAAAAACCAAAGAATGGTATGGGTAATAGACCAAGAAGAAGAAATGATCGTAGAGCCCCACTTAAAAAAGAAGAAGCTCCAGCAGAAGTAGTTGAAGCTAAAGAAGAAAAAGTGGAAGAAAAAAAGGAGGATGAATAGAATATGTTAATGCCTAAAAGAACAAAATATCGTCGTCCTCACAGATTGAGTTATGAAGGTAAATCAAAAGCTGGTAATACTATTGCCTATGGACAATATGGATTAGTAGCTCAATCAGGTGCATATATCTCTAATAATCAAATAGAAGCAGCCAGAGTTGCGATGACAAGATATATGAACAGAGGTGGACAAGTCTGGATTAAGATTTTCCCCCAACTAGCAATCACAAAGAAGCCTCTAGAAGTACGTATGGGATCTGGTAAAGGTGCTCCAGAAGGATGGGTAGCTGTCGTTCAAAGAGGAAGAGTTATGTTTGAAATCGGTGGTGTTGATGAAGCAACCGCTAGAGAAGCATTCAGACTCGCAGCCAACAAATTACCAATTAAATGTAAATTTATAAAGAAAGGTGAATAGTTATGAACATTAAAGAAATTAGAGATTTATCAAATGAAGATTTACTTAAGACATTAGATGAATCAAGAAAAGAATTATTCGACCTTAAGTTTGAAAAAGCTACAGGTACTGTAGAAAACCCAATGCGTATTAGAGAATTAAGAAAAACAATTGCTAGAATACTTACAATCTTAAACGAGAAGAAGGAGGGCTAATAGATGGAAAGAAAAAATACTAGACGTATCCTACGTGGTGTTGTGAAATCTGACAAGATGGACAAGACTATCGTTGTTGAAATTTCTGAGAAAAGAGCTCATCCGCTTTATGGAAAACAAGTTAAATTTTCTCGTAAATTTAAAGCTCATGATGAAAATAATGAAGCTAAAGTTGGCGATGTAGTTGAAATCGCTGAAACAAGAGCACTAAGCAAGGATAAACATTTCCGCTTAGTTAAAATCGTTGAAAAGGCAGTAATTCTATAGGAGGAAGTTATGGTAAGGAATGAAACTAGATTAAAAGTTGCCGATAACACTGGTGCTAAAGAATTACTAGTCATTAGATGTTTAGGTGGCTCAAATAGAAAAACATCAAATATTGGTGATATCGTTGTTTGTTCTGTTAAAGAAGCTACACCAGGTGGTGCTGCTAAGAAGGGTCAAGTTGTTAAGGCTGTTATCGTTAGAACAAAATATGGTTTAGCTAGAGAAAACGGTTCTTATATTAAATTTGATGATAATGCTGCAGTTATTATTAAAGATGATAAGACTCCAGTTGGCACACGTATTTTTGGCCCAGTGGCTAGAGAACTTCGTGATAAAGACTTTATGAAAATCGTGTCTTTAGCACCAGAAGTATTATAGGAGGATCTGAAATTTATGAAAATTAAAAAAGGTGATAAAGTTCAGGTCATAGCTGGACAAGACAGAGGAATGGTTGGCGAAGTTAAATTAGTTATGCCTCGTAGCAACCGTGTAATTGTTGAAGGTGTAAATATTCGCAAGAAACATGAAAAACCTAATCAATTAAATCCAGATGGTGGCATCGTTAATAAAGAAATGCCAATCAATGCTTCAAACGTTAAATTAAGCGAAAAGAAAGCTGCTGGAAAGAAAAAAGCTACTAAAAAAGGGGGTAAGAAATAATGAACCGCCTAAAAGAAAGATATCTAAAAGAAATCAAACCAGCATTAATTAAGAAACATAACTATTCTTCAAGCATGGAAGCTCCAAGACTTGAAAAGATCGTTATAAATCTAGGTGTAGGTGAAGCTGTAGCTAATCCTAAATCATTAGATGATGCTGTTGCAGATTTAACTGCTTTAGCTGGTCAAAAACCAGTAATCACTAAGGCTAAAAAATCAATCGCTAACTTCAAATTAAGAGAAGGTATGGCAATTGGTTGTAAAGTAACTCTACGTGGTGAAAAGATGTATGAATTCTTTGACAAATTAGTATCTGTTGCATTACCACGTGTAAGAGACTTCCGTGGTGTTAGCTCTACAGCTTTCGATGGTAGAGGAAATTATACTTTAGGTATAAAAGAACAAATTATCTTCCCTGAAATTCAATACGATAAAGTAAGTAAAGTAAGAGGAATGGATATTGTAATCGTAACAAGTGCCAAGAACAATCAAGAAGCAAAAGATTTATTAGTAGAACTTGGCATGCCATTTGCTAAATAAGGAGGGAACTATGGCAAAGACATCTATGAAAGTTAAAGCACATCGTCCTGCTAAGTTCTCTACTAGAGCTTACACAAGATGTGAAAGATGTGGTCGTCCACATTCTGTATTAAGAAAATATAAACTATGCCGTATTTGCTTTAGAGAATTGGCTTATAAAGGCCAAATCCCAGGCGTGAAGAAGGCTAGCTGGTAAAGGAGGAAACAAACATGATGAATATGACAGATCCAATTGCGGATATGCTTACTAGAATTAGAAATAGTTTACAAGCAGGTCATGAAGAAGTTTTGATTCCTGCCAGTAAAGTAAAAGTTGAAATTGCTAAGATTCTTAAAGCTGAAGGCTATATCGAAAACTATAAAGTTGAAGGTGAAACAGCAAAAGAAAAAGCAATCAAGGTTGAATTAAAATATGGTCCAGATGGTCAAAAAGTTATCACAGGACTTAAGAGAATCTCAAAACCTGGTTTAAAGGTTTATGCAAAAGCAAATGCTATTCCTAGAGTATTAAATGGATTAGGCGTTGCAATTATATCAACTTCACAAGGTTTAATGACTGACCGTGATGCTAGAAAAGCAAAACTTGGTGGTGAAGTCGTTGCCTATGTGTGGTAATTAATTAAAGGAGAGAAATTAAATGTCACGTATCGGTAATAAAACGATTACCATTCCTGCAGGCGTTGAAATTAACATCACTGATGGGAATGAGGTGACTGTAAAAGGTCCTAAGGGAACTTTGACACGTCAATTTAGTTCATTAATTGAAATTAAAGTTGAAGGCAATGAAGTTAAATGTATCAGAGCAAATGAAGAAAAACATACAAAACAACTTCATGGCACAACTAGAGCTCTAATCAACAATATGATCGTTGGTGTTTCTGAAGGTTATTCAAAGACATTAGAAATTGAAGGTATTGGTTATAGAGCTGCTGTTAGTGGCAAGACATTAACATTAAATGTTGGTTATTCACATGAAATCAATTATGTTGCTGAAGAAGGCATCAACATCGAATGTCCAAATGCAAATACAATTATTGTATCTGGCATTGATAAACAAAGAGTTGGTGAAGTTTCATCAGTAATTAGAGGCTATCGTAAGCCAGAACCTTACAAGGGTAAAGGTATTCGCTATAAAGGTGAACATATCCGTCGTAAGGAAGGTAAGACAGCTGCTGCATAATAGGAAAGGAGTAATGTATGATTAATAAAGTATCTAAAAACAATGAACGTCAAAGAAGACATGCACGTTTAAGAGCTAAACTTAGTGGTACAGCTACTTGTCCTAGATTGAATGTATTCCGTTCAAACAAACACATTAGCTGTCAAATTATCAATGATGAAGAAGGCAAAACATTAGTTGCTTGTTCATCTAAAAACTTAGGTTTAAAAAATGGTGGCAACATTGAAGCTGCTAAAACAGTGGGAACAAAAATTGCTGAACTTGCTTTAGCAAATAATATTAATGAAGTAGTATTCGACCGTGGTGGTTATAACTATCATGGAAGAATTGCAGCACTTGCACAAGCTGCTAGAGAAGCAGGCCTTAAATTCTAGGAGAGAACTATGACAACAAAAGATAATCGTAAACCAAGAAAACCATTCGTTCGTGAAGAAAAAGAATTCGATGAACGTGTAGTTAAAATTAACCGTGTATCTAAAACCGTAAAAGGTGGTCGTCGTATGCGCTTCTCAGCTCTAGTTATCGTTGGTGATAAAAAGGGTAGAGTTGGTTATGGCTTAGGTAAGGCTAATGAAGTTCCTGATGCTATCAGAAAAGGTTCTGAAGCTGCAAAGAAAAATATTATTACTGTTCCACTAGTTAATCATTTTAAAACTATACCACATCCAATTGTTGGTAAATATGGCGCAGGTGAAGTTGTACTTAAACCTGCTAGTGAAGGTACTGGTATCATTGCCGGTGGCGCTATTCGTGATGTATTAGAATTAGTAGGTTGCGAAGACGTCGTTACTAAATGTACTGGTTCAAGAACATCTATCAACATGGTTCATGCTACTTTCCAAGCATTAAAGAATATGAAGACTGTTAATGAAGTTGCGAAAGTTCGTGGCAAGAAAGTTGAAGAAATAAGATAGGAGGCCGATTATGAATTTACATGAAATGAAATATAATGACGGTGCTCGTAAAGACATCAAACGTTTAGGTAGAGGTCAAGGCTCAGGACAGGGTAAGACTGCTGGTAAGGGCCACAAAGGTCAAAATGCTAGATCTGGTGGTGGTGTCGCTATCGGTTTTGAAGGTGGTCAAACTCCATTCTATAAACGTATGCCAAAAAGAGGTTTCACTAATTTCAATCGTAAGGAATATGCTGTAGTAAATCTTTCAACATTAGAAAAATTTGAAGATGGAGCAACAGTTACTCCTGAATTGTTAAAAGAAAGTGGAATCGTTAAGAAACAATTTGATGGTATTAAAGTTTTAGGCAATGGTACATTGACTAAGAAATTAACAGTTAAATGTAATAAAGTTTCTGCTAGCGCCAAAGCAGCAATTGAAAAGGCAGGCGGAAAAGTAGAGGTCATCTAAAATGTTAAGTACTTTTGTAGATTTCCTAAAAAGCAAGGAAATTAGAAAGAAGATACTATTCACTTTAGTAATTTTATTCATCTACCGTTTAGGCTCAGCTATTCCAGCTCCAGGTATTAATGATACAGTTATCACTTTAAGTGCGAACTCATTATTATCAATGATGTCACTGTTAGGTGGTGGTTCTATTGAACAGATGTCTATATTCTCATTAGGTGTAGGACCATATATCACTGCTAGTATCATCGTTCAATTATTGAGTATGGATATTATTCCAGCACTAAGTGAAATGGCTAAATCTGGTAAGAAGGGCAGACAACAGATGGATCGTATCACAAGATACGTTGGTGTTGTCTTAGCTGCAGTTCAAGGATATTTCATCGTTCAATTATTGTCTAATCAATATGGTATCGTTGAAAATCCTAGCTTTGTTTCTTTCCTATATATCGCTTTGATTTTCACAGCTGGCACAATGTTCCTATTATGGTTAGCAGATGAAATAACAACTAAAGGAATTGGTAATGGTGTATCAATGATCATCTTCGCAGGTATTGTTGCGGATATGCCAAACAATTTCCAATTAGTTTATCAAACATTCACTGGTGAAGATAGTTCGTTAGGTATTCCAGGATTTGTGATTTATTGCTTAATGTTCATCATTATTATTATCTTAGTAGTTTTGATGCAAATGGCAGAAAGAAGAATACCAATTCAACAATCTACTTCACAACGTTTGAATAAAACTAAAGGTGATTTGAATCATCTTCCACTTAAGATAAATTCAGCATCAGTTATCCCAGTAATCTTTGCGAGTGCTTTAATTCAAGCTCCACAAATCATTGCTTCATGGGTAAATCCTAATGCCTATAACTTCTTAAGCAATTTATTTGATTTCACTAAGCCTTTATTCTTAGTATTCTATGCATTGCTGATCATCTTATTTACATTCTTCTATACAAATTTAACTGTAGATCCAAATAAGATGGCTGATGATTTGAATAAACAAGGTCAATATATTCCTGGTGTTCGTCCTGGAAGTGAAACAAAAGATTATGTATCTAAAGTCTTAAATAGAATCACTTGTCTAGGTGCAATTCTATTAACACTAATTGCCTTGTTGCCATATGTCATTTCTAATCTAACTGGTCTAAATCAAAGAGCAGCATTAGGTGGAACTGGTATTATCATCGTTGTTGGTGTTGCAATGGATTCTATTAAAGGATTAAAAGGCCAATTAACAAAGAAACAATATAAAGGTTTTGTAGGGAAATAATTATGAACATTCTAATAATGGGCGCACCGGGTACAGGTAAAGGGACAATGTCAGCACTTATCAAAGATAAATATGATGTTGTACACGTATCTACTGGTGATATGCTTAGACAAGCAGTAAAAGATAAAACAGAAATAGGTCTTAAAGCTCAAGAGTATATGAACAAGGGCGCCTTAGTTCCTGATGAAGTTATTCATGGAATTATTTTAGAAAGACTTGCAAAAGATGATATTAAAAAAGGTTTCTTATTTGATGGTTATCCTAGAACCGTTGAACAAGCTATTGACTTAGATAATATCTTAGAAACCTTAAATTTGAAGATTGATTACATTATTAACTTAGATGTTGATGATGAAATCTTAAAAGAAAGAATTACTGGTAGAAGAACTTGTAGCAATTGTAAGGCAATCTACCACATTAAGACACATGCTCCAAAAGTAGAAGGTGTATGTGATATCTGTGGTGGACAGGTTATTCAAAGAAAAGATGATACATTAGAAGCACTATCAAATCGATTAGATGCTTACTATGCATCAACTAAACCAGTGATGGAATATTACGAAAAGACAGGTTTAATTAGGAATATCGATGGAAGTAAAGATCCTAAAGAAGTTTTCCTAGATATAAAAGCTGTCTTGGGTGAGTAGATGATTACCCTTAAGTCGTCTAGAGAAATAGAACTTATGGACAAGGCCGGCAGTGTTGTAGGCCTAGTCCATAAGCATCTAAAGGAAATAATTAAACCTGGCATCTCTACTTTACAGATTGATCGAATTTGTGAAGAAATCATTAGAGAGAATGGTTGTACACCTTCCTTTAAAAATCTCTATGGTTTCCCTGGTGCTGTATGTACATCAGTTAATGAAGTATTAGTACATGGCATACCAGACCACACTATCTTAAAAGATGGTGACATTATCTCTGTTGATGTAGGAGCCTGTTATAAGGGCTACCATGGAGATAGTGGCTGGACATATGCTGTTGGAAATGTAAAACCAGAAGTATTAAAACTTCTTGAAGTAACTGAACAGTCATTATATGAAGGACTGAAATACGCAAAGCCAGGCAATCGTATTGGTGATATTGCCAATGCTATTCAGACATATGTAGAATCATTTGGTTATTCATTACCAATTGAATATACAGGACATGGCATAGGCAAGAAAGTTCATGAAGATCCAAATGTTCCAAATGTCGGTAAGCCACATACTCTTGAATTATTAAAACCAGGTATGTGCATTGCTGTAGAACCAATGGTCTTTATGGGCAAACCACATTGTATTACCTTAGCTGATGGCTGGGCTGTTGTAAATAGAGAAAGATCTCTATCAGCTCACTATGAGCATACGATTGTAATAACTAAAGACGCTTATAAAATTCTAACAAAGGAGGACTAGCTATTGGCAAAACAAGATGTTATTGAAATTGATGGTTTGGTAACTGATACGTTGCCAAATGCACAGTTCAAGGTGAAACTTGAGAACGGTCATGAAATCCTGGCTCACGTTTCTGGTAAAATCCGTATGCACTACATCCGCATTTTACCAGGTGATAGAGTGACTGTAGAAATTTCACCTTACGATTTAACACGTGGGCGTATTACATTTAGACACAAATAGTCTATAGGGAGGAAAAAAGATGAAAGTAAGACCATCTGTAAAACCAATGTGCGAAAAATGTCGCGTTATCAAACGTAAGGGTCGCGTAATGGTTATTTGTGAAAACCCTAAACACAAACAAAGACAAGGTTAAGAAGGGAGAAATTTTAATGGCTCGTATTGCTGGAGTAGATATTCCTAATGACAAACGCGTTGTCGTTTCATTAACTTATATCTATGGTGTTGGATTACCAACTGCTAAAAAAGTATTAGCTGAAAATGGAATCAGTGAAGACATTCGTGTTAAAGACTTAACTGATGAACAACTTAATGCTTTACGTAAATCTTTAGATAGCTATAAATTAGAAGGCGATCTAAGAAGAGAAACTCAACTTGATATCAAGCGTTTAATGGAAGTTGCTTGCTATCGTGGAATTAGACACAGAAAAGGTTTGCCTGTAAGAGGTCAAAGAACTAAAACTAACGCTAGAACTCGTAAAGGACCTCGTCGTACAGTAGCTAACAAGAAGAAATAGGAGGTAAAACATGGCACAGAAAACAGTTCGTAAGAAACGTGTTAAAAAGAATATTGCGAGTGGTATCGCTCATATTCATTCAACATTTAATAACACAATCGTAACAATTACTGATGAAGCTGGAAATGTTGTAGCTTGGTCAAGTGCTGGTGCTCTTGGATACAAGGGTTCACGTAAATCAACTCCTTATGCTGCACAAATGGTTGCAGAAGCTGCAGGCAAATCATCAATGGATCATGGTATGAGAAAAGTTGAAGTTGAAGTTAAAGGTCCAGGTCCAGGTAGAGAAGCAGCTGTTAGAGCATTAGAGACAGCAGGCTTAACTATCACAGCTATCAGTGATGTTACACCAGTTCCTCATAATGGTTGCCGTCCACCAAAGAAACCTAGAGGTTAAGGAGGAAATATATGCAAAAATTTGAACGTCCAAAATTTAAAATTGCAGAATATGTTGAATCTGATAACTATGGAAAATTTGTTATTTCACCTTTAGAGAGAGGATATGGCACAACTCTTGGAAATGCATTACGAAGAGTTATGTTGTCATCATTACCAGGTGGCGCAGTATATTCAATTAAGATTGATGGCGTTTATCATGAATTCTCATCAATCAAAGGTGTTAAAGAAGATGTAACATTAATGATTCTTAATATTAAATCATTAATCTTCTCAATTATGGATGATGATGTTTATACATTAAGAATTTCTGCTAAAGGACCATGCACAGTTAAGGCAAAAGACATTATCTTACCAGGTGGTGTAGAAATCTTAAATCCTGAACTTGAAATCGCTCATCTAGATGAAGGCGGTTCATTAAATATGGAACTTATGGCAAGAAATGGTAGAGGCTATGTTTCTGCAGATGAAAACAAGGCTTTATATCAAGGTTCATCTCAAGGTATCGGTACTATCTATACAGATGCTATCTATACACCAGTAACAAAAATTAATTATGAAGTTGAATCAACTCGTGTTGGCCAAAGCGCTAAATATGATGAACTAACAATTGAAATTTGGACTGATGGCTCAATCAATCCAAAAGAATCAATTGCTTTAGCATCAAAGATCTTGATTTCACACTTTGAATTATTAACTGAAGTTGACACTATCGTTTCTGATATGGATTCATTAATGGAAGAAAATGTTCATGAATTCAATAAGAAAGCAGTTAATATGTCAATTGAAGATTTAGATTTAACTGTTAGATCTTATAACTGTTTAAAGAGAGCTGGTATCTCTACAGTTGAAGAATTAACACAAAAGACCGAAGATGACATGGCTCATGTAAGAAACTTAGGTAAGAAATCACTTAAGGAAGTTAAAGAAAAACTTAATGAGCTTGGTCTATCATTCAAGAATAATTATGAGTAGGAGGAGCTTATGAAAAATCGTAAATTAGGTCGTACAGCCGACCATCGTAAAGCATTACTTAGAAACCTAGCTACTGAACTTGTTTTAAGAGGTAAGATTGAAACTACAGAGATGAAGGCTAAAGAATTAAGAGGCGTGGTTGAAAAATTAATCACTGTCGCTAAGAAGAATGATTTAGCTGCAAGAAGACAAGCAAGCGCTTATTTAAGAAATGTTTCAAATAAGGATGGCAAGACTGCTGTTCAAGTATTATTTGAAGAAGTTGCTCCTAAATATGCAGATAGAAAAGGTGGCTACACTAGAGTTACTAAGACTGCAATTAGAAGAGGCGATAACGCTAAGGTTGCAACTATCGAATTAGTTTAATTATTAATTGATATTCAAAATGAAAAGCTGAATTCACACGAGTTCAGCTTTTTTATGTTTTCATATTATTAGAAAGGAGTAAAACAAATGAATTATTATAATTTAACTAGATCTAAAATTGAAATGTTTAAAAAGCATTTGATTTTAGAGGAAAAGAGTGGTGCAACTATTGAAAAATATAGCAGAGATATCAAAAAATTCTTTAATTATATTGAAAGAAAAGATTTAAATAAAGAACTAGTAATAGCATATAAGAAAAATCTAAAAGAAAGTAATTATGCAATAAGAAGCATTAACTCGATGTTATCAAGCATAAACAGTTTGTTTGATTATTTAAATTGGAATGAACTAAAAGTTAAAACTTATAAAATACAGCAGCAAATATTCTATCCAGAAGAAAAAGAACTAACAAAAGACGAATACAAAAGATTAGTGAAAGCTGCTTTAGAAAAGCATAATGAACGTTTATCTTTAATAATACAGACAATATGCGCAACTGGTATAAGAGTAAGTGAGTTACAACATATAACAGTTGAAGCAATAAACAGGGGAGAAGCAATAGTTTCATGCAAAGGCAAAACACGCACAATTTTTATTGTCCATAATTTACAAAAGAAACTTTTGGATTATGTTTCAAAAGAAAAAATAGTTTCAGGATCTATTTTTGTTACAAGAAATAGGAAACCTATATGTAGGAATTATATATGGAGAGAAATGAAAGAACTATGTATAGATGCAGATGTAAATCCAAGCAAAGTTTTCCCTCACAATCTTAGACACCTATTCGCGAGAGCTTTCTATAATATCGAAAGAGATATAGCCAAATTAGCAGATGTTCTTGGTCATAGCAATATCAACACAACTCGTATATATATTATTTCAACAGGAAAAGAGCATGCACGTTATATGGAAAAGATGCAAATGATTGAATAACATAATTATTATTATGTAACTAAAAATACTAAAAAATCCTTTTTTAAAGTGTTTTAATTATATTATTTATGATTTTCTTTGTAAACTAATTTTTAGAAAATTTTTAAAATAACAGCTCTTGTTAGAAAAACATTATAAAAATAAATATTTTTAAGGTTTTTATCCTTTTATAAATAGGGCTTTATATATTATTTATATTAATTTACAACATAATAATAATTATGCTACAAAATGCTAATACGTGAGGGGTTAAGATGAATTGTTGCAAGAAGTTTTTAATAACTTTAATTAGTGCACTTTTTGTAGTGTGCATTTTTTCTGCGTGTGAAACAAAATTAAATGGAACATATGTTAATGATAACGGAATCATTAAACAAACAATAACATTTAATAGAGATAACACGATTGTAGTATCAGCTTTTGGCGTTGATATTGAAGGCGAATATAAAATCGAAAATAATAAGCTGACAGTGACATATAGTTTGCTTGGCGTAAAAACTAATTGGGATTGGAGCTTTGAAAGAAAAGGTAAATCCATATTTATAGACGGCGCTGAATTTGTAAAACAATAAAAATCTATTTAAGAAATGTGAGATTTAAGATATGAAAAAAGTCTTAAAAGTTTTTATTGCAGCAATTACCATAATGTTGATTGTTACAATTGGCTCCCCAAAAATACAAGCATCACCAAAAACAAATCAATCACGTGCAATCGCGATAGTTTTTGATAACTCTGGATCAATGTATATGGGTGGCAATCAAGCGTGGTGTAGAGCAACCTATGCAATGGAAGTATTTGCATCTATGCTTAATGATGGAGATAGCTTAGAAATATACCCAATGCATCCAGTGGAAGTTAATAACGCTGAATATTCCATGGAAAATCCTTTTAAATTGACAAGCCCTAAACAGGCATCTTCTTTACGTGAAATTTTTACCAAAGATGCAGGTAAAACACCAATCGAGAGTATTGATTTCGCTCTTGAAGGATTAAAGAAAACAGTTGCTGATAAAAAATATTTAGTGGTTCTTACTGATGGTGGTACCTTCAATAAAAAAGGTGTTGGTTTATCAAAAGAAAGAACAGTGGTTGAATTAGATAAAAGAGTTCAAGACAATGCTGGCAAAGAAATATCAGTAATGTATCTTGGCATTGGCCAAGAGGCTTGTGTTCCTGCTACAGCAGAAAGTGAATATTTTGTTAAAAGGAAAGTTGTAAATTCTGAAGGTGTTTTATCAACACTAACTGAACTATGTAATCTGGTTTTTGGTAGAGATGTTCTTCCAAGAAACCATGTTTCAGGAAATACAATAGATTTTGATATTTCAATGAAAAAGTTAATCGTCTTTGTACAAGGTGATAACATTTCAGATTTAAAGTTAACAACAAATGGAGAAATGCCAACTCTTGTTAATTCACAACAAACCAGTTATTCAACAAAAGGAGCAGGAGATTATCCAAGCAATCCAGATACTTCTTTACAAGGAATGATGGTTACTTATAAAGACTGCATAGCAGGTAGCTATAATATTGAATACAACGGCACTGCTTCAAGTGTTGAAATATATTATGAACCAGATGCTGATCTAGAATTCATTTTTACAGATTCTGATGGAAACGATGTAGATCCAACATCTTTATATGAAGGTGACTATAAAGTTAGTTTTGGTATGAAAGATGCTAAAACTGGTCAATTGATTTCTTCAGATTTATTAGGTAATCCACATTATGAAGGCAGTTACACAGTAAATGGTGAAAAAACCAATTTTGAACATGATGGATACAATGGCGAAGTTCCTGTAGCTTTAAGAATGAATGATACTTTTGAAGCTGACCTAACTGTAACTTATTTAAGTGGTTATACTATTTCAAAAGATTCAGCAGACTTTGGTTGGCCAACGGGCGGAATTAGAGTATTAGCTTCACCACTTGGGAAACTTAACTTAAAAATGTCTATTGATGAAAGCTACATTTTAATTAGTGATATAGATAAAAGTGATGCAATCGTAATAGATTTAACAATTGATGGACAAAAATTAAGTCCTGAAGAATTTGCTGCAATAACATTAACAGCAGATGCTCAAGGTTTACCATTTAAATTAACACCTAATGAATCTAAATCTCAATATCTATTAAAATTGGAATCAAAAGGTGAGATGGAAGAAGGCAAATATACAATCAAGGCAAATGCCGATTATTTAGATTTTGCCGAAAGAGAAGCACATGCAAATGATTTATTACACATCACATTAAGCAAGACGCCTTTATGGTTAAAGTGGGCAAAACGTTTTGGTATTGCTCTACTTGCTTTGGCTATATTGATTTGGTTGCTGCATCGAAAAGTGTATCCAAGAAAAATTCGTACAAAAGACAATAAGGCAACATTCAATAGAAAAGATCTTGGTTTAAACGTAAATGCTACACGTCAAGGAGACACCTTAAAAATAGCTGGTGAAGCTCCAGTAGGTCAAAAACAAGTATTTACAATATCTGTTAAACCTGGAGATGATAGCTATCTACGTAAAAGTAACAAAAATAGAAGCTTTGCTGCAAAACCTGGCACAATAAAAAGAGTTGCGGGAAATATAACCGATGTTGAAATAGGCAATGTTGCATTTAAAGTAAATAAAAAAACTGGAAACTTAGAACCAGTAGATGAAAATTTATTGAAGAAGACAATCAAAATAAAAGATAAAACTGAAATTAGAATGTCAGGAACCGAAAGAAGTAATAATAGAGATGAAAAATTTAACATCTATACTACGATAAGTTTGGCTAAGAAAAAATAATAAGCAAAGGAGAATTATTATGGAAAGTAAAAAAGAATTGTTAAAACCAAATGAAGTTCTTGCGCCAACATTGTTTGTTGGTGTCGGTGGTACTGGAGGACGTATTGTAAAGAAAGTAGCTGATATGTGTGCCCCAGAAGAAAAAGAAAATATTAATTTTCTTTGTCTAGATACCAATGTTAATGACTTAACAGGCATTGCAAATGGAAGATCAGCTATTAGATGGGTACAAACATCAAATACGCAAACAGTAGGAAGCTATCTTGACTATGATGAAGAAGCTCGTAAAAAATGGTTCCCTAAGAACGCTGTTATGTATGATAAAACAGTTTCTGAAGGTGCAGGACAAGTTAGAGCTATTTCAAGATTAGCATTTAACTCAACAATTAAAACTGGTAAGATTCGTCCTTTGTATGATGCAATCGATGACCTTTTCCGTAAAACAGGAAAAGCCATGAAACAAACAATGCGTGTTGTTATTGCAACAACTGCATCAGGTGGTACTGGTTCAGGTATTGCTTTACCTATCAGTATGTATATTCGTGATTACGTAAAAGAAAAATATCCTAATACAAGTTTGTTAGTTCGTGGTTTGTTATTGCTTCCTGAAACATTAGATAGTGTTATCGAATCACAAACAGAAAGAGATAGCCAAGCTAGAAATGCTTATGCAACAATTAAAGAAATCAACGCTTTCATGATGAAAGGTTCAGGCTTTATTGATTTAGATGATGATCTAAAACAATATGCTAATTTACATGTAGATTTCCCAGTTGCAGGTTCAGATAGATTAAAATCTCTATCATTATTACCAATGGACTTCTGTTTCTTAATGGATGGTCAAGATGCTGAAGATAGCACAATGATAAGTACTAACCAATATGAAAAACAAGCAGCACAAGCCCTATATGAACAAAACGTAGGTCCAATGCAAAAGAAGGCTTTCTCAGAAGAAGACAATATCATTAAAGAAATGGCTAAACCAGGCAACTATGGACGTAATCGTTTTGGTGGCATTGGTGCTGGTGTAATTCGTTACCCATACGAAAAAGTTGTTGAATATGTAGCATACGATTTAGCAATGGATAGTATAGGTGGTGAAGGCGAAGCAACTAAATGGACTAAATATGATAAAGCAGTTAAACTTTATCAAGCAGAACAAAAGAAACGTGGTATTCCAATGTCAACATGGGATTCATATGGAAAAGTGTTCTGTGATACTATGCTAAACGCAACAGACGCATTCTCAAAAGACCTTGTAAACTCATATGAATTAAATGATTTTGATTCAAAAATTGAGGATTACATGGAAAAGTTTGAAGATGCTGTCAATCAAGCAGTTTTAAATGACAGTGGAATTAAAGATTTATACGAACCTGCTGCTAGTCGTGCAACAAGCGGCTTCTCAGCTGAAAAGAAGATTAGCGAAGCAGTTTATAAGATAAAACAATATCATAAGAAAATCGCAGAAAAAGGTAAAGACGACAATAATCCTATCATTGGCAAGATTGCTGCTCGTTGGGTTGAAGCTGTATTTACTAATGAAAGAAAAACACTTGCAATTGAAGATGCTTATAGTTTTGAACAACTTATTAAGAATGTTCAAAAAGAAGTTTTCCATCCATGTGCAACTCGTTTTGCTTTATATCGTTTATTAGATAAATTAAGTGAGAGAGTTACAAGTGGCGCAGAAAATGAAATCAAAGAAGCAGAAAAGAGAATTAGATCATTCCAAGAAAAAGAATATGATGACTTAAAATTCTCTAAAACAAAAATTATCGGTATTGATAATCTAGCTGAAGTATCAGAAAATGAACCTACATTAGGACAAAAACTAAAAGGTTATAAAAAGATATATGATGAGGCTGATACTGATGTTCCTGCATATTTTAAAGCAATAGAGAACTATCGTAAGCTAGTTGAAAACTTTGCAGCTTATCAAAAAGCATTAGAATATCTAAAAGAATTCTCTGCTCAATTTGAAGCTTTCTTTAATACATTTGCTGCTAAAGTTAAAGACTTAAATAGAAACCAAACTGATTTAGTAGATGAACTTAAATATCAAAAAGGTGATTCATTTATTAATATTTGTGCAACTGAAAGTCTTCTAAAAGAATTAAGTAAATTCTCTTTACAAAAGATTCAAAAAGAAACAACTATGTTAAGCTCAGATATTAGTGGAGGAATCTTTGATGCAGTTAAAAACAATGCTGTATTTAACATTGAGTTAAAGAAAGCAGGCGGCGAATCAATTGAAGCAGACCGCAGAGTAAATATCTTTGATGATATTCTTATGGGTTATTTTAGAGATAGCGTTGCTGATAAGTGTGATGATATCAATATCGACATTATTGGTGCTATTGAATTAGAACAACGTTTACAAGAAAGAATTCGTTTACGTGAAGAAAACGATGGCAGCGAACAAGTATTTGAAAAAGTTACTATCGAAGATGTTAAGAGACATATCTTTGAAGTTATTGAAAAAGGAACACGTATTGCTGCTCCATCAATTCAAAGAATGCCTAATGAAGAATCAAGAGAAATCAAAGCTTGTGCATTCAATAAATCATTACTAGATAATCGTAGAATTCGTGTAAGAGACTTAATGCCTAAGGGTGAAGCAGTAGATACAATTTCTAAATATGAAATTCATTTCTTCAATGCGTTATACAATTTAACACCAGATAAATTGAAGAAATTTGCTGCTCCATTTAAGACAGAAACTGGTGAAAAGAAACCAGGTACATATCATAGAGCTTATGTTGAATACTCAAATTTAATTGGCCCTGATTCTACAAAGAATGCTGCAGTTTCAACACATATCGATAAAGCATGGGATTCAATTAAACAAATGCCTGAACTAGACTTTAACTATCAAAAACAAGTTATTATGAAAGTTCACAAAGCATTTATTTATGGATTAATTCATAAAGCAATTCAACTTCGTCCATTATCAAATGTTGCTAACGGAAAGAATGTTTATGCATTTAGAAATTCAAGCAACCGTGATGAAGAACTTCAAGTTCCAAATGGTACATTGTGTGATGAATTCTATGAAATATTAGAAGCTTTATATGTAAATTATAGAGTTGTAGAAGACATCAATAAGATCGCATCTTTAAGAAAAGCAGTAAGTGCTGCAAAGAACTGTAATTATGAAAATACTGAATTCTTCAAAGACATGGCTTCATTTGACCTATTTGCTTTACTTGGCTCTGATGAGAAAAACAAAAATAATATTTATGATGGAACACAAAAGAGTCTAGAAGAGCTAAGAAGCGAGATTAGAAAGAATAAAGAAGCAAGATACAAACAAAATAAGGCAAACAAAGAATTAGAAAATATCGAAGATGATGGCAAACGCTACGTTGAAAATCCTAACAGTATATTAGAAATACCTTTAGCGTTCTATTGTTCTTTACCAAATTCAGATCGTTTTGTTGCTGAATTTGATTCAATGGTAGATGCTGTAATTGATGTATTACGTGGTGAATATACTAAATGGGAAAAACCAGAAGACGTTAAATTTGTTTTGTGTACTCGTTTAGTTGATGAGTTGACTTTATTAGAACGTAATTATCAATTCTATATTGATGAAATGCATGCTGTACCTGCTGCTGATAATCCAATCATGGAAATCATTCAAAAGAAGATCCGTGATGTAATCATGTCAGCACCAGAACCAGAAGATTATGAATTATTATTAGATAGAATTGCTAAAGAATTCAAAGATAGTTCAGTTATCTAATAACTAAAAACGGAGGTGGGCGAAATTGTTCACAGTTTTAATAGCGGAAAAATCATATATTGATGCAATCCGAACTGATGATAAATTGTTTTTTGAGCCGTTTCTTAATAATAAGGACCTTGCGTTTTGCTATTGGAACACTAAGGGACAGACTTTAAAAGAGGCTGTCCCTGAACTACAAGATATTGTAGGCAAGAAAAAAGAATGGCGAGCAATCATCATTAATAATTTAAGCGAAGAAATTGCAAGGCTTCGAAATCCTTTTGATGTGGTCAATCACGAGTCTTTAGATGAACTAGTTGAACCAGACTACAATATTGAAGAAAGCGAAACTAAAGAGAAGCTTCTTTCGTTGTGGAAAGAATATTACGAGAATTTAGCAAAAGAAAAAGAAAATGTTTATAAAAATGCAATTGCACTTCCACTAACAAAACTATCTACATGGCTTTGTTTTAAACCTACTGAATTTATAAAAAATGATTATAAAGGAAAAGTAGATGAAACTGATTTAGTTTTAGAAGAAATATATAAAGAAAACAATGGAAAAAGCCTTGATGATGAAATACAGAAATTAAGGAAAACATATTATACGCAAGAAATGCGTTTGAAGGAGCAGTTACGCAGCGCTTTTATTGATGAAAAATATTTGAATATTAATTATCCAATACATGTGTTGTGTATTACTCCTCGTGTTGTTGAAAAAGATTTCTTTAATCCAGAGGATTATTGGAATACTGATTTAGGTAAACAGTATTCACAATTTGTAGATCGCAATATGTATTTTGATAAAATGCGTTTCTTAGTGTATGATGCACTTCCATATTCACATAAGGATTTTCGTTCAAATTATATTTTCTTTTTAACCATATGTTTGATTGTGGCAACGAATCCTATTTCAAGCAGTTCTATTCAATCTAGACATTTATATAGAATTGATGTTGAAACTGATGATGGACCATTATATAAACTGATTACAACATATGATAAAAAATTAGCTAACACTTATGAATCAATAAATAGCGAAATTGAAAAAACCAGAAGTGAGATTCCTGGCAGCTTGAGTGATAAAGATGCCTCATTACATTTTTGTACGCCAAGCGACATCCCTGTCGTTTTAGATAATTCTTGTAAAGAAGAAAACACATATGTTGAAAAAGACTATGGTTTGTTCTATGACAGCCCAGAAAATGAACATAGCAAGTGGAAAAAAGATTATAATGCTTCCAAAGAAGAATTAGCTTATATCAGTAAACAACAGTTACGTTCAATAAAGAAAAGTATTGTACAAGCTAATATTGCAAGCCAAGGAATTAGTTCTGATATAAGTCGTTTAACTCAATTCCAAATTGATGACATCAGGGAATTTGCGGAAAAAGAAGAAAATAAGATGATTGAATCAATTCCTGATAACTATGTCGCTCTTTCTTCATATCAAAAAAAGATTGAGAATTCTTCTGAAAATATCAAGAAGAAAATCAATACACGTATGACTAAAAAGAGTGGCATTATTCTGACAATCATTGTTTTTGCATTGTACTTGATTGGCTTTTTACCTTTCATCATTTCTTCAAATGCCGGTTATGATACAACATCAATTGCCTTAATAATTACATTAGTATCTTTAGGGCTTTTACTTGTTATTCTTTTGATATCTTTATTATTAATGAGATCTTCACTAATCAGCTTAATAAAAGATTACAACAATACCGTAAATGATGTTCTTTCAAATATTAAATCATTCTTAAGACAATGCTCAGAATATTTAAGTGCTTCATGCAGTGTTAGAAGAAGCAATAATGTTTTACAAAACACAGAAAAAGTTGTTGACGAATATACACAAAGCATAAATGTTCTAAAAAAACATCAAGAAGAAATACGTAAAGTAAGAGCGAAACTTAAAGAATCATATAAAGATTATATTGGTGATATTACTGATTGCGATGAAAACCTAATTGAGCCATTTAATTATGACTTCACTCAGATACATGAATATACTTACCCTGCTCCAATCAGAAACTTTGACAGTTTAAGAATTGAATTTGTCGACAGGGGTAATTTTGTAGATGTACCTACAAATATTATTTTGAGTATAATTGCAAGAAAGGAAGAAATATATGAAAATAATTAAACTATTATCTATAGCGTTGTCTTTTCTTCCTTTTATGCTTCTTGCGTTTAAAAGCAATAACAGTGCTAATACACCAAAAGAAAAAAGATGCAATCAATTCGCAATGCCACTAGTTGCAATTATTTATAGCATCATAATGTTTTTCTTGTTGAATAAATTATCAGATCTTTTGCTTAATCTATTCTTAGGATTAGCTAAGATTTTTGAAATGGTAAGTTTCTTGAGTTTTATCGGAAATGGTATAAGAAACTTATATACAAGTTGGGGAATATTTCTAGAAGTAGTTCTTTTTAATACTGCCGCACTTACAGTATATGTAACATTGAAAAAGATTTTAACGGCAATAATGAAAAAAATCACTATTAACGAGAACTCATTTATTGGTTCTCTTGTTGAAATATTCTACTATTATGACGAAAATGATGAAGCGTGGTATATCAAAGATCATTTTGGCCAAGCTCGGTCATATTTAAAAACTGCTTATTATGGTATTTGTGGTATATCCGTAGTTGGAATGCTTGTTACATTTTACTTATGCATGGAGAATTTAGTAAGTGAACCTTATTATCCATTTTTCTCAATCATAATAGTTGGTGAATTTGCATTCTTTATTGATGGATTACAAAAAGATGAAAAAGCAGACCTGATAGTTCAAAAAGATAAATCTAGACATTTCGCTTTTTATGCAAAACTTAGAAAGCCATTAATGGATTTATTTGGAGATAAACTTTCAACAGGTGGCATTACTGTTAATGAGTCAGGAAGTGCAATTAATTCAGTCGAAGATATATTAATGAACATTGAAAAAGAAGGTGGCAATCTTGCGAACAATTATTCAATGTTTATAAGAAAACTAATGGATGGCGGCCTAAAACCAAATGTTGATTATGTTCGTTCAGGTTATGATTTGGCAAATGGAAAGAGCTTATTATTTAATACACCTTTTTATGACAAATTGAATCCATATGTTTTCTATTCAATGAATCATGAATTGCTGAATAGTGGAAAAATTCTTGTTGTTTTAGGACAGCACGGCTCAGAAAATGATCTGAAGAACTGGTTAGATGAAGGAATGGGTGAATTAGCACATATTCCTAATATCTGGAAAATTGAAGTTTTATCAAAAGATAGAAATGAAGAAGAAGAATTGCCAGATATCGGTATCATTACAAGATCTGGTGTTCATGATTTGAAAATACATAGAGTATTTAAAGACTTCTTACAAAAAGTATCTTTTGTTATGATAATAGAACCTTCAAAGCTTGTGACAACCGCTCAGGTTGGTTTACACATGCTTATGAAGTGTTGTGGAAAAGAAAGACAGGTTACATATTGTTCTATAGACCGTAACTGTGATGGACTGGTTGACTCTTTATCGCATATTTTAATGACAAACATAACAGAAGTTTCAGCTACTGAACATCCTCATGGCATTAGTTCATATATGTGCTGGACTGCTGATGATGATTATCTTCAACACCGTATTGTACCTGGTATCTCTAGATTCTTAGGACTAGGAACAGAATTATCAATGGTGGCATTAAAAAATCAGATTAAAAACGCCATTTGGTATGGATGCGAAACTTTCCCTGTTATTGATGCACACTGGATAGCTAAACAGTATTATTATGAATTATTAAGTTATGCAAAACTTCCTAAGAATCAGGAAACTTTTGATGAGTACTTTAAAACATCATTTAATATCTGTAATCAAAGAGTTAGCAATTTAGCATTTTTAACAGTTGAAGATGACAGAAAAAATCTATTTGAAACAAGACGTAATTTCGCAACAATAACAGAACAACAAGGCTTTGTTAATGTCATATCAAATGAATACATGATGCGTGAATATATGACTAGCAATCCAGAGATATTTAGAGTGGATCCAAAAGCGATTCCATATATTGCTGCTGACTATGTACGTACAAGACGCAATGCAATATTATCTTTGTGCTTGTTGTTATGTGTAGAAGATATTGAAGAAAAAGTTTTATTAAGACAACTCGAACTTCAAGGAATGGATACAGAAAATCCTTTACTTGAACTATGGAAAGAAATATGTATTATTTTTGGAAAAGAAGACATTACTAAGTCATCAGGTGTTCCAGACTTAATATATACTAAGCCTAGTGGTGAAGAGTTAGTCTTTGAAAAAGATGAAACAATTCTATTAAAGAGAGAATATCGACCTGATAGTGGTGAATATGAGAATATTTATACTATTGAAGATGAAAAGTTTTATAGTGTTATCTTAGATGATTTACAGAATGCAAAATACATTTCTGAAGAAGAAGACGTTGATAACTTTATTGGAAGTGAATTAAAAGGTCATGTATATCAGAAATATTTACCAGGACAATTCTTTACACTTAATGGTAAATATTACGAAATGGTAACAACTACAGCTGATAACAGAATATTAGTTCGTAGAGCATCTGACCACATTAATGGCCGATTAACTTATCGTCAATTGCGTAATTATACAATTCATAGTGTAGAAGACTCTAAAACAATGGGCGATTTGAAGACAATCAATGATATTGATGTCTATTATCAATTTGCGGATTTCAGTGTTGATACAAAAGGCTATTGGAAACAAAAAGCATACAATGATTTTGATGCTTCTGATTTAATCAGTTTAAACAATGTTCCTTCACGTAATTATCATCACAAGCAAATTCTTAAATTGGATTTCTCTAAATTTGGTGATGAATTCAATGATGATGTAAGAGTAACTTTAACTAACTTACTTAACGAATTGTTTGTATCATTGTTTGCAGAAAACCAACCATTTATTTGTGCATTAACTAACGGAAGTTTTACTGCACCATTAACATATAGTCTTGATTTCGACGAAGAACAAGAAGGCAAATACATTTACATCGTTGAAGATAGCCAATTAGATCTAGGATTATTGGGTGCTGTTGAAAGAAATATTTCTCGTATACTGCAAATGATTTCTGATTATTTATCTTGGAATGATGAAATGATCGAAGAAAGCTTAAAAGTAAAAGAAGTCAAGATTGAAAAGAAAGAAACACAAGAATTCAATGTATACGAAGATAATAAAAAAGAGCCTTTCTTTAAACGTATTGGTGGCTGGTTCAAGAAATTATTTAAGAAGAAAAATAAAGAAGGACAAGAAGCTGGCGAAGAAGGCTTAACTCCAAAAGAAAAAAGAAAAGCTGAGAGAAAAGCAAAACAAGAGGAAAGAAGAAAGAAACTTGAAGAAAGCGGAAAGCAGCCTTTCTTTAAGCGAATAATTGAATTTATCAAGAATCTTTTCAAGAAGAAGAAAAAAGACGAAGATAAAGACAAAACTGATTCAGATGTTCCAAACGAGGAAACTGCTACAACTGAAGAAAATGACGACAATATCGTTGAAGAGAAAAATGATGATGAAAACAGCGAAGAAGTAGTGAGCGAAGAAGAAACAGAATCTGAAGCTGAAGAAGACGAAGAAGAAGCAGATGATCAAATGAGCGAAGAAGATTCTGAAGTTGAAGATAGTGAAGAGGAAAATGAATCAACACCTATTGAGGATGATTCTTTAGATGAAGAAGGAAAGGTGGAGGAAGATGAGTGAAATAGAAAATCTAGTTGAAGAAGAAAAAGTCACTGGAATAGAAGAAGATTCAGATACTCCAACATTAGATGAGCAAATAGAAGAAGAAAAAGAAGAAGAAAACAATCCTCAAAACGATGAGCCATCTAGTGAAAACCAAGAAGAGAATAACGAAGAAAACGATGAATCACCTAAAGAAGATCAAGAAGGTTCGTTAGATAGTTATCCTGTAATTGGTAAAAGATTTATTCCACCTTACAATGAAAGATATTATTTAAAATATCATGATTCAGAAAGAGTCACGCCATTAGATTTAAGTGGCACAAAAAACTTTTTACAAAGTAATGGCTTTGATGGTGGAGAATTAAAAAAGGCACGTGAACAAAAGAACAGCGCAGATTATTTTAAGAGTATCCAAGATAAAAAAGACAATCAAATGTTCTGTTCATATTGTGGCTCAGAGATAACGGGCGTTGAATATGATCGTTTACCTGATGGTCGCTATAGATGCAACACATGTAGCAATACGGTAGTTAAAACGAGAACAGAAGTAGAAGATATTTATAAAAGAATTATTTTAAATCTAGAAATGTTCTTTGGGGCAACAATAAATGTTCCTGTTTCTATAGAAGTAATAGAGCATCGTAAGCTTAAGAAAAAAGCTGGTGCCATTGGCTCAATAGACAATCAGAGTATATTGGTATTAGGCGTAGCAATATATAAGCATAAGAAATATAGTGTTGTTTTAGAAAACGGAGCTCCTAGATTAACTTTAATCGCAACCTTTGCCCATGAATTAACACATATATGGCAATATACACATTGGGATAGAAACAAAAAGCTTAAAAAATGTGCTAAAAATAAACGTTTAATCATCTACGAAGGAATGGCTAAATGGGTAGAAATACAATATCTTTATTTAATTGGTGAAATTGATGCTGCAAAGCGTGAAGAATTTATTACCAGAAACAGAGAAGATGAATATGGAATTGGCTTCCGTTTATATGAAGAAAGATATCCATTATCACGTGAAGCAATGATTTGTGATGAAACACCATTTACAACTGATAAATATCCGTTATAAAAACTAGTTTATTATCACTAAAGATTTTACTTAGTTTTATTTCTAAATGGAGGAAACAAAATGAAAAAAGTATTAATAGCGTTATTATCTTTATTGTTATTATTTAACTTGTGTGCATGTTCATCTACATCAACACCTAAGGGAACTGCTGAATCATTTATGAAAGCACTCAAGAATGGTGACACTAAGACAATACAAAAGATTTATTTAGGTGACAGCGATGAAGCAAGAATGTTAGCTAACTATGCTAACAACATCATTAATTCAAAAGCGTTTAAAGAAATATCATCATATCTTGATGATGATTTCTTTGGCTTTGAATATAAAGTTAAAGAAATTGAACAAGATGGCGATGAAGCGATTGCTTATGTGAGAATAACCTGCGAAGATTGGGAAACAATAATGACAGACATTTCTGTTGAACTGTTACCAAACATGCTTGGCTTGCTATTGAATGGAGCAAGTGAAAAAAAGATTAAAAATGAAGTTCAAAAATTCATTAAAGAAGAGAGAAAAAATGTTCCAGACAAAGAATACGATATAGGTATAAGATTGATTAAAAAAGATAAAGAATGGAAAATTGATGGAAGAGGTCTCATGGACCAATTATATGATGACTATGATTACTAGATGACATTTTTTAATAATCAAACATTACACCATTATCATTCTATACATTTATAAAAACACCAGATACTATTTAATCAGTATCTGGTGTGCTTTTTCATTCCCCAATATATGACAAAGAGACTCCCCTACCACAGAAGATGGGAGATATCTATTTCTTTTATCTATTGCTTATGTTAGCCTTATTATTTGGACTTAAGTTTATTAAGCGAAGATAGTCACTAGAAGCAAATTTGATACTTGTTAAAAAAGTATATTGAAGATGAAAGACTCTCTAATTATTGTGAATCTTTTTTCTTTTCAAAAAACAACATATATAATTAATTTGTAACCACAAAAGGAGCAATTATGAAAAAAACATTATCGATCATACTTATAATTCTTATATCTCTTTGTCTTTGTGCTTGTGGAGGGAAAGGGAATGAAGCTGAGCCAGAGAATAATCCAGAGTCACAAAACGAACATGGTCCTGATCCACAACCGCAAGTTGAGCCAGATGCAGGAGACTACACAGAAGCTGATTTCAATCTACAATTTGAAGACTTTGATGACAGAGATTTAAATATTACTGATGGTGATGCATTAACATTTAATGATGCTTACGGAATGTGGGAAGCTCTTATAAGCAGGCAAACAGATGGTGATGCAGATAGAGAGCTTTGTTTAGTTACTATCTTTAAAGATGGAAGTAGAGTTTTAATGAATATCGATTCACGTTTTAGAGAAGAAAGTGACCATCGAGGTGAATCTAACCATACATATGATTTATTTGAATTAATCGAAGAAGGTGAAAATCCTAAATTTAAATTATATGGAATGGTGATAACTATTGATTCAATAATTTTAAAAGATGGAACACAGTATCTGTTTGGAAGAATGGACATTGATGAAATAAATGAACATTCTGATATAGTAATGTTAAGAACTGTGAAATAAATTAAAAAACAAATCAAAGGTCCTCAAAATGACGGTTAAACTAGGTGGAAGAGGCTATGTATTTTGGGGTGGAAGAGAAGGATACGAAACTCTATTAAATACTGATGTTAAATTTGAGCAAGAGAATATCGCAAAATTAATGCACATGGCAGTTGACTATGGTAGAAGTATTGGATTTAAAGGAGACTTCTATATTGAGCCAAAACCAAAAGAGCCAATGAAACATCAGTATGATTTTGATGCCGCAACTTCTATTGCTTTCTTAAGACAATATGGATTAGATAAAGATTTCAAATTAAACATTGAAGCTAATCATGCAACTTTAGCAGGACATACTTTCCAACACGATTTGCGTATTAGCGCAATTAATGGAATGCTAGGATCAATCGATGCTAACCAAGGAGACATGTTGTTAGGATGGGATACAGATGAATTTCCATTTAATGTATATGAAGCAACTTTATGTATGTATGAAGTATTAAAAAATGGTGGCTTGACAGGAGGCTTCAATTTTGATTCTAAAAATAGAAGACCGTCTTATACTTATGAAGACATGTTCCATGCTTATATTTTAGGGATGGATACTTTTGCGTTAGGTTTGATTAAAGCGGCAGAACTAATTGAAGATGGAAGAATAGATAAATTTGTTAAAGAAAAATATTCTTCATGGAATAGTGAGCTTGGGGAAAGAATCAGAGACAATAAGACAAGCCTAGAAGAACTTGCAAATTATGCTGCGCAATTAAAAGAAGCTGAACTTCCAGGAAGTGGCAGACAAGAATATCTAGAAGGTATTGTAAATAATATTTTATTTAAATAAAAATTAATTGATAAAGTCAGGCAAAGTTCAACCTTATTAAATGGTATTATTGTGATTTTTTATTAGCTGTAATGTTTTCTCTATATTGTGTAGGAGATAATCCAGTAGCTTTTTTAAATGTTGTAAAGAAATGATTTCTACTGCCAAAACCTAAATCAATGTATATATCATTTATTGATTTATTTGAAGATGACAACATTGTTTTAGCTACTTCTAGTTTGGCATCTTTTATATATTGAGCTACAGTTTTTCCAGTTTCTTTCTTGAATTTATGTGAGAAATAATAATTTGTATAACCAATGCGATGTGATAATTCATCAATGCTTAATTCTTCATTTATATGCAACGAAATATGTTCACATGCATATCTTATAGGAATAGACATTTCTTTATTATGAAGGGCATGATTCCTTTTGACATAATCGTCTAATAATTCTTGTGATGCTCTTGCGACTTCTGAGATGTTTTGACAATTGTTTAATAGCTTAGCATAATGATCATTTAAATCATAAGAAACATCAGGACTTAGTCCAGCTTCTATTGACGCTCTTGATACTAGTGTCAGCAAGACAAATACATTATTGCGGGCATTTTGAAGACCGCTTCCTTCATCAACTCTCATTCCACTACTCAAACTGGTCATTTTTTGTAGACCTTTATGATACTGAGGGTTTCCTTCTTTAATCAAGCGAAGAAAGTTTTGTTCAGCTTCATATATGCCCATATGCTTAGCAGAGATATTGTTTATCGCTTCTTTGGAACTTGATTTATCATAGGAATAAATTATTTGATTATCTACTATTTTTTCGTCGTTTAATAAGTAATGAAGAATAGTTGCATATCTGATAAGGCTGGTTGTTGAAATAATTGGCGCTTTGTTGATTGCTTGTAATGTATAAGTTGTTTTATCAGAATTCATTTTATCTAAACTTGTTTGATATATAGATAAAGAATTAAGACTACTTAACGATGGCCCCAACACATAAACGTGTAAAGGATCATGCACATATTCATAAGCAACAATAAAGATTAAACCTGATTTGTTTTCAATGAAAAAAGGATATTTTCCATTATTGTTGATATTTTCGAATATTGTATCTTCGATTTGCATGAATTTCAAATCACCAACATTGCCGTTATTTAAACGTTTATTTCTTAGAGGATTTAAATTTGCATCATATTTCCATATATTTACAGGATGAGAGAAATTTAATATTTCAGAAAATAATTGGATTTTTTCATCAGTGTTCATATTGCCTCTTCTAAGTTATTTATTAATAATCATTAAAATGAATACAAATTCATTAAAATTATAACACAAAGAAAGCGCTTTCTTTTATATAGTATAAATATACAAAGGAGAATTAACATGGATAATAATGTAGGGAATGTAGCATATCGTCGTGCTAAAACATGGCAGATAATATTAGCTGCATGTAATGGTTTTAACGGAATGGCTGTTTATACCTTAATTGGTTTAGCAACTTATTCGGCAAATGTTGGTTATGGAATATCAACTTTAGTTGTAGGCGGATTATTAACATTCACTCGTATTTTTGATGCGATTACCGATCCAATCTTAGCTTTCATTTATGATAGAGTTAATACTAAATGGGGCAAAGTAAGGCCATTAATGATTGGTGGTTGGTTAATACAGTCAATTGGTCTATTAGCGATGTTTGCGTGGGCATCTAGTAAGGGCTTTGGAATCGCAATATTTATTGCCTTATATATGGTATATGTAATAGGTTACACAATTGTTAATATGACAGCTCAGACAATCCCAGCTTTAATGACAAACGATCCTAAACAACGTCCTACAGTTGGTGTTTGGTTTACAGTATTCAACTATTTAGTTCCAATGATATTAAATATCGTTTTAACAGTTATGTTGCTTCCTAAATTTGGTGGTACATATAATCAAGAATTCTTGAATATTGCTGCATATGTATGTGTTGCAACATCTTTATTTGGTGTAATCATGGTATGTGTAGGCGTTTCTCAATATGATAAGCCTGAAAACTTCAGAGGAACTACTAAGACTCATGAAAAATTAAAAATGAAAGACATGGTTGAAGTATTAAAAGAAAACAAGCCTCTTCAATCATATATTATTTCGGCAGCAACTGATAAGATTGCTCAACAAACACAATCACAATCAATCGTTAATACAATGTTGATGGGTATTTTGATTGGCAATATGGGACTTGGAACAATATTAAGTGTTATCGGTATGTTACCATCAATTGCCTTTGCGGTAGTTAGTGCAAGATATGCTGGTAAGCACGGAAATAAAGAAACATTAGTTACATGGACTAGAAATTGTATTTTTGCGAATATTGCCATCATTGTCTTCTTTATAATAATTAATCCTGCATCTATTTCTAAAATGGGTATCACAATGGTGCTATTTGTGTTGTTGACATTATGTTGTAATGGATTTGCGATGTGCGTTACAACAGCTAATACGGCATTCATGGCAGACATCATTGACTATGAATTAGATAGAAGCGGTAAATATATTCCAGCTGTTATTACTGGAACATATAGTTTAATTGATAAGATTGTTTCATCTTTCTCAGCAGCTGTAGCTACTGCAGGTGTTGCACTTATTGGCTATACATTATCGTTGCCTCAGCCAACAGATCCTGCAACAACAGGAGTATTCTGGATGACAATGTTCCTAAGATATGGACTTGCGATTATTGGATGGATTTGTACACTATTGGCAATGAGAAGATGTAATCTTACAAAAGATGAAATGGCAAACGTTCAATCAAGAATAGCTGAAAAGAAAAAAGAATTACAAGAACAAGAATAAAATTATGACAAGAGGTTTAAAAACCTCTTGTCATTTTGGGGGTGCATATGAGAAAACAAATAAATATTAATAAAGATTGGGACTTTATTAAAGATGTTAGAGATATAAGCTCTTTAGATGAATCTTTTGAAACAAAAATTAATTTACCACACACTTGGAATAATGTAGATGGCATAGATGGTGGTAACGACTATTTTAGAGGAACATGTGCATATATTAAAGAATTGTCTTCTTTAGATGTTAATGAAAATGAAGAAGTGTGGCTAGAATTTAAGGGTGCTGCAATGTCCGCATGCGTTTTTCTTAATGGTGAGTTATTAATAAAGCATCATGGTGGATATTCAACATTTAGAACTAATTTAACATCTAAGTTAACAGGGAACGATAAATTAGTTGTTTTGGTTGATAATAATAAAAACAATGTATATCCACAAAGTGCTGATTTTACTTTTTATGGTGGATTATATCGTGATGTTAATTTAATAATTGTTCCTAAAACACATTTTGCGTTAGGGCATTATGGAGGAAATGGTATCAAGATTACACCAGTTATTAATAATAGTGTTGCTAATGTAACTGTTGAAGCATGGCTAGAAGGACAAGACACTACTGTTTTATTTGAAACCGCTGGACAATCAAAAACAGTGATGTCAACTGATGGTTATGCAAAGTGTGAATTTATCATCAATAATGTTCATCTATGGAATGGAATAGAAGATCCTTATCTTTATAATTTAAAAGCATCTACCAACGAAGATAGTCTAACAATCAATTATGGCTGTAGATCATTTGAAATTGATAGTCAAAAAGGATTTATCTTAAATGGTAAAGAATATCCTTTGCGTGGAGTTTCAAGACATCAAGATAGAATCGGTGCTGGCAATGCCTTAACTAATGAAATGCATGAAGAGGACATGGCATTAATTAGAGAAATTGGTGCTAACTCTATTCGTTTAGCTCATTATCAACACGCTGATTATTTCTATGATCTTTGTGATAAATATGGAATAATTGCTTGGGCAGAGATACCATATATCACTATGCATATGAAAGATGGAAGAGAAAACACCCTTTCACAAATGAAAGAATTAATAATTCAAAATTATAACCACCCTTCAATTGTTGTGTGGGGCTTATCTAATGAGATTACAGCCGCTTCAGCAGTTGATGAAGATTTACTTGAAAATCATCGTTTATTAAATGATTTAGCTCATAAACTTGATCATACTCGTAAAACAACAATGGCTAATGTGTTTATGTTGGAAACAAATTCACCTATTTTACAAATACCAGATGTAAATGCATATAATTTGTATTTTGGGTGGTATTTAGGCGAGCTTGAACAAAACGATGAGTTCTTTGATGAATGGCACAAAAAGTATCCAAACATGCCTATTGGTTTCTCTGAATATGGAGCTGATACAAACCCTAGTTTTCATAACAGTCATCCTGAAAGAGGAGATTATAGCGAAACTTACCAATGTTTATACCATGAACATCTTTTAAAAATGATTGAAGAAAGACCTTGGTTATGGTGTAGTTATGTTTGGAATATGTTTGATTTTGCGGCTGATGGTCGAGATGAAGGTGGAAAACGTGGTCAAAACCAAAAAGGTCTAGTAACAATTGATCGAAAAACCAAGAAAGATGCTTTCTATTTATATAAGGCACATTGGTCAAAAGAACCTTTCATTTATATCGCAGGTCGCAGGTATATAAATAGAAATGAAAAAGAAACAAATATAAAAGTTTATTCTAATTTAAATGAAGTATCTTTATATATAAATGATTCATTATTTGAAACAAAAAAAGGACAATATGTTTTTAATTTTAATGTTCCATTAAATGGAAAGATTAAAGTAAAAGCTATTTCTTCCAACTTAGAAGACAATATGGAAATCAATTATGTTGATAAACCTGATTTAAACTATGTATTGAACAAAGAAGGATCACAAGTAACTAACTGGTTTGATAAAGAAGAATTAAATCCTGAGGCATTTTCTGTTAATGACACTTTAGGAGAAATCATGGCTCACCCCCAAGCTGGTAAAGTAATTGAACAAATGATGGCTAAGATGTCTTCTTCAAGAGGAGATGTAGCTGATTCTGTAAAAGACAATCCTGCTTTAAAACAGATGATGTCAAGAATGAAATTAATTTCTCTTCTTAAACAAGCAGGAGATGTTAAACTTGAAACTATTCAACAATTGAATAGAATTCTACAAGGTTTTAAAAAACAATAGTCAATAGGTGAAGCATGAAATATTATGTTCAACAAATGATGTTAGGCTCTTTATGTACAAGTGAAGAGAAAGTTAAAGAATTATTAAAAGAGATTAAAAGAAGCGGATATAGTGGTTTAGAAATGAATCGTTATATGATTCATCCAACTTCATTTTTGGTAAGGGCTTTGACAAAGCTAGCTGGCATGCCAAGTGGCAATGCGGGCAAATATAACTGGTCTAAATTAATCAAAGAAGAAGGACTTGATGTCATTTCTTTACATACTGATCTTGGCTCTTTAGAAAACGATTATGAAGGTGTTATTAAAGATGCCAAAGATTTTAATACCAGTTATATCGTTATTACTGGAATGTATCGCTTTAACTATCAAGATTTAAATGAAATTAAAAAACTTGCACAAAGACTCAATGTCGTAGGCGAAAGATTAAGAAAAGATGGGTTTAAACTTCTATATCACAATCACAATATAGAACTATTAAAAGTCGATGAAATTAATAGAGCTTATGACATTCTTGTCAATGAAACAAGTTCAGAAAATGTGAATTTTGAATTAGATACATATTGGTTTAGCGAAGCTGGAGCTGATGTTAAAAAAATAATTAAGACATTAAATAAAAGACTTAAGTTATGGCATATTACAGATAGAGGAACAAGATTAGAAAAAACATCGATTACTCCTATTGTAAAATCAGATTCGGTAGAACTTGGTACAGGCAACATGGATTTAAATGGTATCTATGATATTTCAAAAGATTATATTGATGCGATAATTTTAGAAACACATCGCAACTTTATAAATGGTTCACCATTAGATAGTTTGAAGATAAGCGGTAAGTACTTATTAAACAACTTTGGAGAAAAATAATGGAAGAATTAAGAAAACACTTTATAACTACAGAAAGGCCTTATAAAGAAGGCGCTGTAGAAGTCTTTCAACAAATCATTAATGAAAAAGAAATAAAGAAAGCTAGTTTATATATTACAGCTTTAGGCATTTATGATGTTTTAATTGATGACAAAGAAATCACAAAAGATTTATTTAAACCAGGTTTTACATATTATCCTTTACATCTACAATATGATTCTTATGATGTTACTTCATTTTTGAAAGAAGGCAGTGTTTTAAAAATAGAATTAGCTCAAGGCTGGTACTGTGGAAGATTCACATTTGAAAACAACATTCAAATATATGGAGAAAGGCCAGCAGTATCTTGGATATTAGAGATTGATAATGATTCGCAAAAACGTTTCTATTATTCTGATGATGAAGATGTGAAGGCTATTTTCTCACCTTATATTTATGCAGGTTTATATGATGGGGAAATATATGATGGAAGTGGTAATAAAGAAACAATATATAAGCCAATTCCATTTATCGGTAAAATTCCTGAAAAAATAGAACCAGCAATCATTCATGTTCAAGCACATGAAGAAATTAGTATTAAAGAGGTTATTGAAAAAGACGATGTGACAATAATTGACTTTGGACAAAATTTCGCAGGCTTTATTGAAATAAATCCAAAATATATGGATGGTGAAAAATTAAAAATAAGACATGGCGAACTTTTAAACAATGACGGAAGTCTTTATACAGCTAATCTTAGAAAAGCTAAGGCAGAAATTGTCTATACTAAGACAGATGATAAAATATATCGTCCAAAATTTACTTATATGGGCTTTAGATATATAGAATTGTCAGGGGTTTCTTATAAAGAGGGTTTACTAAAAGCTTTTGCGATCTATAGTTCAATGGAACAAACAGGCCATTTTTATTCAGAAAATAAAATGGTTGATAGATTATTTAATAATCAACTATGGAGTATGCGTTCTAACTATGTAGAAGTACCTACTGATTGTCCACAAAGAGATGAAAGAATGGGTTACACTGGCGATGGCCAAGTATTTGCCCATACAGCTATGTACAATTATGATGTTCGGGATTTTTGGAAGAAGTTTTTAAAGGATATTCGTTACACCCAAAAAGATAATAAAGAAGCTTATGTGCCATCAACCGTTCCTGCTAAGGGACAAGGCGGCATCGGCTTTTTAACAATGCTTGGATGGAGTAGTTGTAATATCATTGTTCCTGACAAATTGTACCGTCATTATAATCAAGAAGATTTCATTAGTGAACAATATGAATCGATGAAGAAGTTGATGGATTGTGAAATTAAAATGACAGGTATCTTTCACTTATCGAAGATGCCTAACTTAGGTGATTGGCTTTCTCCAGGAAAAGATATGAAATTTATGGCTATGCATCATGGCCCTGTATCAAATTCATTCATTATCAATGATTTAAAAATAATGATTAAATATACAGAAAAGTATGGCGATACAAAGAAACATAAAGAATATATTGAAGCATTAAATAAGATCAAGAAAGCATATATTTCGACTTATATTTCTAAACAAGGAAAAATGAAAGATGACTATCAAGGAGCTTATGTCATGGCTTTGGCATATGTAATTGAAAAGGATGAACCTATTTGGAAAGAACTTTATAAGAACTTAGTTAAAAAAATAAAGAATGAAGGAATTGGAACAGGATTCTTTGCGACTGAACATCTTTTACCAATGCTTTGTGATAATGGTGACAGTAAGTTGGCTTTTGATTTACTTTTAAATGAAAACTATCCTGGTTGGATGTATACAATCAAAAAGGGAGCGACTTCTATTTGGGAAAGATGGGATGGCTTAAAAGAAGATGGCAGCGTTAATGAAGAAAAAAGTGGGGGCGACAATATGGTTAGCTTTAATCATTATGCCTTTGGCAGTGTTGGAGAATTTTATTATCGTTACATTCTTGGAATAAAAGAGTTAGAAAACGGCTTTAAAAAAGTATTGATTAAACCATGTGTTGACGCAAGATTAAAAGAAGTTTCTGGTAGTTATGAATCGGTTTCAGGCAAAATAAAATCTGCTTGGAAATATGTTGATAAAAAAATTATGTTTGATATTGAAACCGAAATGCCAGCTATGGTTGTGCTTCCAAATGGAAAACATTATGAAGTAGAAAAAGGCAGCTATCATTACGAAATGGAGGAATAAATGAAATATTTTTGTAATCCAATAAACATTGATTATCGTTATCAATTTAATAAAGATCCGCGTGTTGGCAAACTCCAAATATGTAGAGAAGCAGCTGATCCTTCACTTATTAAATACAAAGGCAAATATTATATTTTTGCCTCTATGCAATTAAAGGTGTGGGTATCAGATGATTTAATAAATTGGGAGAGTTACAAACTACCTAATAATCTTCCACTTTATGATTATGCGCCTGATGTAAGAGTTATCGGTGACTATGTATATTTTTCAGCTTCTAGTAGAGATAATATTTGTGACTATTATAAGACTAAGGATATAATCAATGGTCCATATGAAAAAATAGAAGGAACATTTTCTTTTTGGGATCCAAATATCTTTGAAGATGATGATGGTCGAATCTATTTCTATTGGGGTTGTTCAAATATAAGTCCAATATATGGTGTTGAAGTAGATAGAGAAACTTTAAAGCCACTTGGTGAAAAGAAAGAATTAATTTTTGGGCATCCTTTTGAAATTGGCTATGAAAGAGTTGGAAATGATAATTCTAAATATCCAAAAAGCGATGAAGAGATAGAAATGTTGTATCAAGGCTTTGTGAAGAAACAAGGTGTTCCTGAAAATATGTTGCCTGATAATGTTAAACCTTTAATTAGAGGCATGCTTTCAGATAAACCATATATTGAAGGTGCTTGGCTCAATAAAATTAATGGCAAATATTATTTTCAATATGCTGCGCCAGGAACACAATACAATACATATTCAGATGGCGTTTATATAGCTGATAATCCTTTAGGACCATTTGTGTTAGCTGATAATAATCCTTTCTCATATTTACCTGGTGGTTTTATGAGTGGGGCTGGTCATGGTTCAACGCTTGTGGATGACAATGGAAAGATGTATCACGCATCAACAATGCAAATAAGTGTTAATCACGATTTTGAAAGAAGGGTAGGTATTTGGCCTAGTTTTATAGATGAAGATGGCCAATTAGTTTGTGATCAAAGATATGGTGATTGGCCAATTGATTTGAATAATGCAGAACCATTTAAAGATCCAGATTATTATTTATTAAGTTACAAAAAAGAAATGAAGGCATCAAGTTATGTTGAAGGGCATGAACCTTTATATGCTGCTGATGAAAATTCTAAGACTTGGTGGAGGGCAAATTCCAATAAAGAAGGCCAATGGCTAAAATGTGATTTAGGACAAACATATGATGTAAAAGGTATTCAAATAAATTTTGCGGATGATGTCATTAGTGATCAAGAGCCTCAAGGAGAAATCAAAGGGATATCACAAGCAAGATGGATAGATGATAGGCAACACAAAACAAGATGGTATCTAGAAGCATCTTTAGATGATATTAATTGGTTTATGCTTAAAGATAAATCAAAAGTCACCACTGATTTAGCTCATGATTATATTGATTTAGAAGAAATGATTAAAGCTAGATATATTAGGCTTACAATTATTGAAATTCCAATGAATCAAAACCCATGTATATCTGGTCTTAGAGTCTTTGGCAAAGGAAGTGGCAAAAAGCCAGATATAGTTAAATATGAATTAAAAAGACAAGATGATTTAGATATGCTTGTAGAAATAGATGATATTGGATGTGGATATAATATTTTATTTGGCAATAGCCCTAATAAACTTTATCATAGTTATAAAACATATGATTGTGTTAAAAGAGTTGGAGCATTAATTAAGAGCAGAGAATATTATGTGCGTGTTGATAGTTTTAATGAAAACGGTATAACTCAAGGTACAGTAAAAAAATTATAGGGGGAAAGAATGATTGCGAAAGATTTTATGATAGGTGCGGCCACTGCCGCTCATCAAGTTGAAGGAAACAATATTCATAGTGATTATTGGCTACAAGAAAATATGCCACATACAAGTTTTGCTGAACCAAGTGGTATTGCGTGTGATCATTATAATCGATACAAAGAAGATATAAAAATGATGGCAGATGCAGGTCTTAATGCCTATCGTTTCTCTATTGAATGGGCAAGAATCGAACCTGAAGAGGGCTTATTTGATGAAAATGAAATCAATCATTATGAAGATGTAATTAATACTTGTCTTAGCTATAATGTTAAACCAATAGTTACGCTTATGCATTTTACATCACCTGCATGGCTTATTAAAAAGGGTGGTTGGACAAGTGTTAGTACTGTTGAATATTTTAGAAGATATGTTTCTTATGTGATTGATAAATTAGGATCTAAATTAGAATTTGTTTGTACAATCAATGAAGCAAATATGGGCTTACAATTAGCCGCTATTTCTAAACGCTTTAAACTAATGGCTGAACAAGCCGCAAAGAAAGCTGATGGAACAGTGCAAGTTGGCATGAATTTTGAAAAGATGATGGAAAACATGAAATATGCAGCTATGGAAAATGCACAAATATTTGGTACACCTGATCCAAAAATATTTGTATCATCTAGAGATTTAAATGATGATGAAATAGTCATTAAAGCTCATTTAGCCGCAAGAGAAGAAATAAAGAAATTATATCCAAATATTAAAGTTGGACTTACATTATCTTTACATGATCTACAAGATGTGGGCGGCGGCGAAAAATATATTAAAGAAGCATGGAATGAAGAATTCTCTCATTATCTTCCTTATATAAAAGATGATGATTTCTTAGGCGTTCAAAATTATACAAGAACATTATATGGAGAAAATGGACAATTACCCGCTCCTGAAGATGCTGAATTAACACAGATGAATTATGAATATTATCCAGAAGCTTTGGGCAATGTGATAAGAAAAATCAATGAAGAATATAAAGGAGTAATCATTGTTACTGAAAATGGTGTAGCAATTGATGATGATGAAAGAAGAGTAAATTTTATCAATAAAGCCATTGAAGGAATTAAGAAATGTCTTAATGAAGGAATCAAAATAAATGGTTATTTCTATTGGAGTTTGATGGATAATTTTGAATGGCAAAAAGGCTATTCACAAAAATTTGGTTTAGTTGCTGTAGATAGAACAAGCATGGAAAGAACCGCCAAAAAGAGTTTATATTATTTAGGTTCTTATAATAAATAAAGATAAGGGCAAACGATCTTTGTCCTTTTTAAATTGTTTTATGTAATATATTAATTTGATATTCTTTTGGTGACATCGAATATTCCTTTTTAAAGGCTCTAAAAAATGAAGAATAATCATTAAAGCCAAAATCTTGATAAACATCACGAATAGATTGCCCATTATTTATACCATAAACACAATTTTCTAATCTTCTTTTTGTGATGTATTTATGAATAGACATTCCAATATGTTCTTTAAATAAATGAGCTATATAATATTTTGAAATATAAAATATCTCACTTAATTTATCTAACGATAATTGTTCATCTAAATGCGTATCAATATAATTTATGATTTGATCAAATAAATAGGTGTTGTTGTTTAAAGGATGTAAATGTTCATGCTCATAGAATAGACGATTTAATGTAAGCAATAAATCTTGGATGCAGATATCGATAAAGATTTCTTTTTCATAGCGATCATTTCTAACTTCTGATAATAAACGCAATAATTTTGTTTGGATCATTGCGTATTCGTTTTCCGAAAAATGATAAATATATTGTTGTTTCTTGATGGTGTTTTCAACAATGGCAATTTTTTTATTTATTCTTTGACATATTTGATTAAAATATTTTTTTGAAATCCAAAAAACATAACGACAATAAGATTTATCATTATTTTTGGTTAAAGCACGATGCATTGTATTTGGTGGAACAATGACAACATCTCCTAATTTAAGAGAGGTCTTATATTTATGAATTTCCATTTCAATGTATCCTTTAACAGGAAAATAGAATTCATAATAGTTGTGATTATGTATAGCTACATTTTGAAAATGAGAATCGCTGTAATAAAAAACTTCAAAGTCATCATTGGACATTGTTTGTCTTCTTAAAAACTCCGAACGCAGTTTTTGCCTCATATTTACATTATAGCAATATTTGCAATATATTTCGCAAAATGCACAATGTAAAGAAAGTTACTTTCAATTCATAATTAAAATATAAGGATGGTAAACAATATGAAAATGACACTTCGTTGGTATGGCTCAAAACATGATACAGTAACTCTTGAACAAATTAGACAAATTCCTGGTGTTAAAGGTGTCATTACGACACTATATGATAAACAACCAGGGCAGCTTTGGACAAGAGAAGAAATCAAAGCTTTAAAAGATGAAGTAGAAGGCGCTGGTTTAAAGATTGAAGGTATAGAAAGCGTCAATGTATCAGACGCTATCAAAACAGGCTCAAAGGATAGAGATAAAGATATTGATACCTATATTGAATGTTTAAGAAATCTTGGCAAAGAAGATATTCATTTGGTATGCTATAACTTTATGCCAGTATTTGATTGGACACGCACTGAATTAGCTAGAAAAAGAGAAGACGGCTCTACTGTTTTAGCTTATACTCAAGAAGCTGTCGATAGTTTAGTTCCTGAAAAGATGTTTGAAAGTATTTCTTCAGATATGAATGGAACGATTATGCCGGGTTGGGAGCCTGAAAGAATGGCTAAAGTTAAAGAGTTGTTTGAATTATATAAAGATATTGATAATGAGAAATTATTTGCGAATTTAGTTTATTTCTTAAAAAAGATTATGCCAGTATGTAATGAGTATGATATTAAAATGGCTATTCATCCCGATGATCCCGCATGGAGCGTTTTTGGTTTACCAAGAATTATCATTAATAAAGAAAATATCAAACGTTTAATGGATGCTGTTGATGATGTACATAATGGCGTAACATTTTGCTCAGGCAGTTATGGCACAAATTTAAATAATGACTTACCAGACATGATTCGTTCATTAAAAGGACGTATTCATTTTGCCCATGTCAGAAACTTAAAATTCCATTCACCTACAAATTTTGAAGAAGCAGCACATTTATCAAGTGATGGGTCGTTTGATATGTATGAGATAGTAAAAGCTCTTTATGATATCGGCTTTGATGGTCCAATTAGACCAGATCATGGTCGTATGATTTGGAATGAAGTCGCCATGCCAGGGTATGGATTATATGATAGAGCACTTGGCGCAACTTATATAAATGGTTTATGGGAAGCAATTGAAAAGAATGATAAAAGAAAGTAGGAAATAAAGATGAATAAAAATGTATTAAATACTGATTTAACAGGTAAGGTAGCAGTTGTAACGGGAGCTGGAGGAGTTTTGTGTTCTGAGTTTGCGAAAGTATTAGCTAATGCTGGTGCAAAAGTGGCTTTATTAGATTTAAACTTTGATGCAGCAAACGAATTTGCGAAGGAAATTGTCAATGAAGGCGGATGCGCAAAAGCCTATGCTTGTAATGTATTAGATAAAGAAGCGTGTGAGAAAGTTGCTAATGAAGTTTTAAAAGATTTAGGTTCTTGTGACATCTTAATCAATGGTGCTGGTGGCAATAATCAACGTGCTACAACTGATAAAGAATACTTTGAATTAGGCGATATTGAAGATGATACAAAGAGTTTCTTTGATTTAGATAAGAGTGGTGTTGAATTTGTGTTCAATTTAAATTTCATCGGTACATTATTACCAACACAAGCGTTTGTAAAACAGATGATTGGCAAGAAAGGGTGCAACATCTTGAATATTAGTTCAATGAATGCTTTTACTCCTTTAACAAAGATTCCTGCTTACTCTGGAGCTAAGGCAGCTATTTCTAACTTTACACAATGGTTGGCCGTACATTTTTCTAAAGTGGGTATTCGTGTTAATGCGATTGCACCTGGTTTCTTTTCAACAAAACAAAATGCCGCATTATTATTCAATGAAGACGGCACACCAACCCAAAGAACTAAGAAGATAATTGATGCTACTCCAATGAATCGCTTTGGTGAGAAAGAAGAATTAAATGGAGCAGTGCTATTCTTATTAAATAATGATGCAGCTTCATTTATAACTGGTGTAACTTTGCCAATTGATGGTGGTTTCTCTGCTTATTCAGGAGTATAAACATGAAGCAATTTATGGGAGATGATTTTCTTTTAAATAGTAAAACAGCCAATCATTTATATCATGATTATGCTAAGCAAATGCCAATAATTGATTATCATTGCCACTTAAGTCCAAAAGAAATATATGAAGATGTACACTTTCAAACAATAACTGAAGCATGGCTAAAAGGCGACCATTATAAGTGGCGTATCATGAGGGCTCATGGAGTGGAAGAAAGATATATAACTGGCGACGCAAGTGACGAAGAAAAATTTATGAAGTGGGCTGAAACAATTAGTTTGGCAATTGGCAATCCTCTTTTTCATTGGACACATTTGGAACTTCAACAATTCTTTGATTATCACGGCGTGTTAAATAATGAAAGTGCAAAAGAAGTATATGAATTGTGTAACAAAAAATTAAAAACACTATCGGCAAGAAAGATGATAGAAATGTCTAATGTTACACATTTATGTACTACTGATGATCCAATTGATGATTTGTGTTGGCATAAATTGATTAAAGAAGACAAGTCTTTCAAAGTAAAAGTAATGCCAGCTTTTAGACCAGATAAGTCAATGTCTATTAATAGAAATGATTATTTAGATTATATTGCTAAATTATCAAAAGTTTCAGAGATAAATATTAATTCATTCGCTAGTCTAATGGAAGCGCTAAAAAAACGTATAGAATTTTTTAATGAGAATGGTTGTTCAATATCTGACCATGGTATGGATTTAATTGTTTATAAAGAAGCTAGTGAAGAAGAAATAGAAACAATCTTTCACAAGCGTTTAAATAATCAAGATTTAAGCCAAGATGAAATTTATAAATTTAGAACAGCATTTTTGCTTAAGATGTGCAAAGAATATGCAAAGAATAATTGGGTTGTGCAATTACATTATGGTGTTGTTCGTGATAACAATGAAAAACTATTTAAAAAACTAGGACCTGATGCGGGAATCGATTCAATTGGTGATAATGCACAAATTTCTATGTTGGCTAAATTCTTAAATGCTTTAGCTAAAACAGATGAATTGCCAAAGACGATTGTCTATTCATTAAATCCAATAGATAATACAGCAATTGAAACAGTTATCGCTTGTTTTCAAGAAGGACCAACAGTTTCCAAACTACAACATGGAGCAGCTTGGTGGTTTAATGACCACAAAGATGGTATGGAAGCTCATATGAAATCATTGGCTAATGAGGGTATGCTAGCTCACTTTGTAGGTATGCTTACAGATTCAAGAAGCTTTCTGTCATACGCAAGACACGATTATTTTAGAAGAATTCTATGTAACCTAGTTGGTGAATGGATTGAAAATGGCGAATATCCTAATGATGAATTATATTTAGAAAAAATCATTAAGGGCATTTCCTATAACAATGCATATACATATTTTAATTTCGATGTGGAGGAAAAACAATGACAATAAATGATGAATTAAGAAAATATGGAGTAGTACCTGTAGTTGTATTAGATGATTCAAAAGACGCGTTGCCTTTAGCGAAGGCTTTAGTTGATGGCGGTTTACCTTGTGCAGAGGTAACCTTTAGAACGTCAGCTGCCAAAGAAGCTATTCGTCTCATGGTAGAAGCGTATCCTGACATGTTAGTTGGTGCAGGAACAGTATTAAATATTGAACAAGCAAAAGACGCAATTAATGTTGGCGCAAAATTTATTGTCAGTCCTGGCTTTGATGATGATTTGGTTAGATATTGTAAGGAAAACAATATACCCGTATTTCCAGGTGTTGTTACACCAACAGAAGTAATGAAGGCTCTAAAATATGATTTAAAAGTTCTGAAATTTTTTCCTGCAGAAAACTATGGTGGCTTAGCTACAATCAAAGCTTTATCTGCTCCATTCAATAATATTCAATTTATGCCAACCGGTGGTATCAATAGTAAAAACATTAAAGAGTATTTAGCTAATAATAAGATTATTGCCTGTGGTGGAAGTTGGATGGTAAAAAAAGAATTAATCAACGAAGGAAAGTTTGATGTTATTGAGTCGTTAGTTAAAGAAGCAGTTTCAATTGTAAAAGAAATAAGAGGATAAAACATATTCTTCAAACAATATATAAATTTGATATATTAAATTCATGAATGACGAAGAATTATTAAATAATCTACTTGAAGAAGGATATAGTAAAGAAGAAACACTAGCAATAATAGAAACATATAAAAATGATAGTGAACATATAGATTTTTTAAGATTTATTGAATTATATAGTTGTAAAGAGAACAATTAATGGCAAGTGAAATAGGAGCTCTTTTGGTAAGAAGCTATTCAGTGGATGATGCAAAGTGTTTGAAAGATGCATTTGATTCTTTTATGAAAGAGAACACCAATTTTAATGAAGAAGTAGAAGATTCACAAATAATGACGGCTCTTATGAATTTGAAATTGACACATTTGACATTTTTGATGATCCAATGGAAACGCCAATATTTAAAAAGGATATATTAGTATAAAGAAATAAAGTTCCTAGAAATGAACTGTCCCACTTTTGTGGGGCAGTTCAAAAAGAGGACTTTTAATATGTTTAATATGTTGAACAAAAATAACTAAAAAAAGGTAAATATGTAAATTCTCTTTATAATTTGTTAATCAAAAAACATATAATAAAGACATATAAGCGTATAAATATAAGGAGAATTAGATTATGACTGGTTTACCTTTCTTGTTTGTTTTCATAATTTCAATCGCTGTGATGATTGTTATGATTTCAAAATTCAAGATCCATCCATTTCTTTCTATTTTGTTAGTATCCTTAGCTTTAGGACTAATCGGAGGAATTGGACTTGGCGATATCGCTACTGTTATTGGTTCTGGTTTTTCTGGAACTTTCACTAGCATTGGTATCGTAATTATTTTTGGTGCAATGATTGGTGCTTTCCTAGAAGCCACGGGTGCAGCATTAACATTAGCTGATATTGTTGTTGGAATCGTAGGAAAGAATCATCCTGAACTTGCAATTGAAATTATGGGTTGGGTTGTTGCCATTCCAGTATTCTGTGATTCTGGTTTTGTTGTATTAAACCCTATCAGAAAAGCATTAGTCAAGAAAACAAGAGTATCTTCTGTTGCAATGACAATGTGTCTTGCTGCTGGTTTATATACTGCCCATGTATTTATTCCACCTACACCTGGGCCAATTGCTGCTGCTAATACATTAGGCGTTGGCAATAACTTATTGCTTGTTATGGGACTTGGTGCATTAGTATCTATTCCAGCTTTAGTAGGCGCATATTTCTTTGCTAGATTTATTGGCAAGAAAGTTAAATCAGCTGATGAATTATCTAATGAAGAAATAGTACAATCTTATGAAGAATTAGTTGCTTCATATGGCAAATTGCCTTCTAAATTCTTATCATTAGCACCAATTGTTGTTCCTATTATTTTAATGGCATTATCATCAATTGCTGATGTGGCAGGATTTAGTGGTGCATTATTAAACGTTTGCAAGTTCTTAGGTACACCTATTATTGCCCTTGCTGTTGGTGTTGTATTTGGCATTATCTTATTAATGTCTTCAAAAATGATGGATAAGTTATATAAACTAACTGATGAAACATTAAAGACAGTTGGACCAATCCTATTTGTTACAGCTGCAGGTTCAGTACTTGGAAAAGTTATTTCTTCTACAAGTCTAGTAACATTTATTACTGATAATGCTAATGTTTTACAATCAGTTGGTATTTTCTTCCCATTCTTAATTGCTGCTATTCTAAAATCAGCACAAGGCTCTTCAACAGTTGCTATAACTACTACTGCTGGTATTATGGCACCATTACTTGTACCTCTTGGAATGGATAGTCCAGTTATGGCTGTATTATGTGTTATGGCTATTGGTGCAGGTGCAATGACTGTATCACATGCGAATGACTCATACTTCTGGGTTGTAACTAACTTTGGTGAAATGACACCAGAAGAAGGTTACAAAACACAAACAATGTTGACACTAGTAATGGGTGTTTGCTCAATAGTATTTATTTGGATTTTAACTTTCTTCTTGCATTAATTAAGGAGCATGTATGTCTTTAAGAGATGATGCAAATTTAATAATTAAAGATGCGATACATCAAGTGCTTCCCGATGAAGCTGTTAAAAAAGCTTTAGATGGAAAAGAGTTTTCTAGTGGAAAACTAATAGTCATTTCTGCTGGTAAAGCTGCATGGCAAATGGCGAAAGCTGCTTCAGATATTCTAAAAGATAAAATTGATGATGGCGTTGTAGTTACAAAATATGACCATGTAATGGGCGAGATTCCTAAGATGAAATGCTTTGAAGCTGGACATCCTGTACCTGATGAAAATTCATTCAATGCTACAAAAGTTGCACTTGATACAGTTTCTGATTTAAAAGAAGATGATACAGTATTATTCCTTTTATCAGGTGGTGGCTCAGCATTATTTGAAATGCCATTAATAGATGGTAAAGAACTTCAGGATATTACTAATCAATTGTTGGCATGCGGTGCTGAAATTACTGAAATCAATACAATCAGAAAAAGGCTTTCGGCTGTAAAAGGTGGCAAGTTTGCGAAAATATGCAAACCAGCACATGTATTTTCAATAGTTTTAAGTGATATCTTAGGTGATCCATTAGATATGATAGCTTCAGGCCCAGCCTATCCTGATTCTAGCACCTGTGAAGATGCTAAAAGAATTGTGGAAAAATATAAAATCAAGATGTCTTTAGAAGCTATTAAATTACTTGATGAAGAAACACCAAAACAGTTAGATAATGTTGAAACAATTATTACTGGCAGTGTAAGAAATCTATGTCAGGCTGCTGCTAATAAGGCAAAAGAATTAGGCTATGAACCAATAATTTTAACTGATCAACTCACATGTGAAGCAAAAGAAGCTGGTAGTTTTATGGCATCAATTGCTAAAAGTAATCAAAACAGTAATAAATCTCTTGCTTATATCGCAGGTGGAGAAACAGTTGTTCATTTGATTGGTAAAGGAAAAGGTGGACGCAATCAGGAATTAGCACTTGCGGCATCTATTGGCTTAAATGGCTTAAAAGATACTTGTGTATTTTCTTTAGGCTCAGATGGAACTGATGGACCAACTGATGCTGCTGGAGGATATGTAGATGAAAATACCTTCAATGATTTAAAAGAAAAGGGCGTATCCGTATTTGATGTATTAAATAATAACGATGCATATAATGCATTAAAATTAACTAATGGACTTGTTGTTACAGGTCCTACAGGAACAAATGTAAATGATGTTTCTGTATTATTGATAAAAAGATAATTAAAATTATTGGCGATTTAAATAAACATAGGGTTTTTAAAGGGTATCACCTTTAAATAAACATAGGGTTAAGTCGTTAAAACACAAAAACAGACCGAATAGGCAAATCCTAATCGGTCTTTTTCTTTGGGAATTTTCTTTTAACTTTGTTAGGCAATTTTTCTGTTGAATATGTATCATAATAGTTTTCACAATACATAGCTCTATTTCTAAATCTATCAAAATTGGAAAAACCATTCGCTAGTTTTAACATTTTCTTTATATAAGAATTCTTTCCTTCTATCTTGCATTAGACGACATGGTTCACTTAGTAGTATAAGTTCCACAACTAAAGCATCTCCCTCCTTTATTAACTAAAGTAACGTAATAATTTGTTTCGCCATCATCTCTTCTAACTATCTTGAATTTCTTTATGTCTTCTTCATATAAGCCGGTATTAGGAATAACTTCAATTTCCATAACAAAAACTTCCTAATACAACTATAATAAAAGAACTACATTATTGTAGTTTATAAAACCCCATGAATATTTAAATAATCGAAAAAACTAGATCTTTTTATTTTGTCAAGTATTAATTTTTTATCTTTAAAAACACTATTTTCTTGATACTAGAAGTTAGCTAAGTGATATAATGTAAGTGCTTACATTTATATGTGAGAAAAGGAGAATAAGATGAAAAAACTTTTAGTTATGCTACTTAGTTTGTTAATGGTTCTATCATTAACTGCTTGTCAAGGTGGCAACAAGGGTGGAAGCGAAGAACTTTCTGAAGTACAAAAGATCATCGCTGAAGCACAAACAATGACTCTCGAAGAGCTTGCTCAAAAGGCTATCGAAGAATCAAATGGTAAGACATTCTATGGTGTTGGTAACTCTAGCCGTGGTAAATCAGCATTACCTCTATTCATTGAATACTTACAATCTTTCGATTCTTCATACACTTTGAACTTTGAATGGCAACAACCAAAGAACAACAAGATTTTCGATCAATTAACTGCTGATAGTTTGAAGGAAGTCGGCACATTCGCTATGACTTTAATTCAAGATGGTAACCAAATTGAAACTAAGATGGTTCAAACTGGTATCCTAGATACTTTCATTCCAAAAGAGTGGGCTGAAGCTAATGGAACTACTCCTGAAGCTTATGAAGGTTATTTAGCTCTTCAATTATTAAATAAAATCTTTGAATACAACTGCGTAAATCCTGAAAAGACTTATACTAATTGTTGGGATTTCGTAAGAGAAGGCGAACATGGTCTATTTATGGACATCGATTCTGAAATCGTTGGTAAGAACTTCTTATACATGTTAACTAAACCTGAATATGCTCTAGTATTAAAAGAAGCTTATGAAAAATTAGATTCTGCTTCTAAATCATATTTCCAACCTACAGTTGATGCTATGGAAAAAGAAGCTGCTGATTTAGGCTTAGATGAAAATGGTAAATATGCACTAGCTTGGATTAAATTATGGGTTAACAGCTATAATGCTGTAACTGATGATGGCCCTATCTGCAATACATTAGTTGATTCTAGTGCTGTTGATAAATTCGGTCTATTAGTTTATTCTAAAGTTCGTTCAGTTGAAGAAACAGATACAGTATCAGTAAAAAACATTAAAGTTGCTGCATACCAAGAAGGTTATGAAGGCTTTGGTGGTTATGGTTACTGCCATTACTTATTCGTAACTGACAACTCACCACTTCCTTGGACTGCATGTGCATTCATCGCTTACATGACTGAAACTGTTGATGGTTTCTCTGCATGGGGTAAGGATATTGGTGGTTATTCTTCAAATCCAGAAGTTGCTAAGGGCACAGAAGAAAAATTCCATCACTCAACTGGTGAATCTTCAAAAGTTGCTACTGAAACTACAATGGATAAAGGACATGACTGGTGGGTTAACGAAGGTAAGTTAGTTGTAGAAGATCCTGCATACTGCGCTTCTGTTGCATTCACAGTTGGTTCTTGGATTGAAATGCAAGATAAATACAAACCAGAATAATAACTGATTTGATTATTTAAAGGAAACAACAATAGTGCCTTTGTAGCATTATCTACAAAGGCACTTTGTCTATAAAGAAAGAGGTTTTTAATGTCAAATTCTACTAAAATAAAAATTAATAACATTAAGACATTTCTTAGTAAACCCCAAAATGTAATATTAGTTCTAACAGGAATTCTTGTATCATTTACAACAATTGCACCAATCGTTGCGATTATTAAAGATACAATTACAATCCACCCTGGTACGATAGATCAATATTTATCAGGTAAAGCAAGTGGCTTCACTTTAGCTAATTATCTTGATTTATTTACTAGCCAACTGGCAAAGACCAATTTATGGACGCCACTTTTAAATACTACAATTCTTGCAATTGGTGCTTGTTTATTTTCAATTTTATTTGGTGGTATCTTTGCTTATTTAGTTACTAGAACTAATATGGCTTATAAGAAATATCTTAGTTCAATCTTTATTTTCCCTTACATTATGCCACAATGGACATTGGCGGTTGTATGGCAACATTTATTTAACTCTAATGCGGTAACTGGAACTTCTAACGGATTATTAGCATCCTTATTTGGAATTAATATGCCTGCATGGTGGTGTGTTGGCTTATTCCCATGTATTGTTGTTTTGGGTATGCACTATGCACCATTTGCTTATATCCTGATTGGTGGCATCTTTAAAAACATGGACGCTAACCTAGAAGAAGCTGCTACTATTCTAGATACTCCTAGATGGAAGATTTTCTCTAAGGTTACTATCCCAATGGTTAAACCTGCAATTCTTTCAACTATTCTATTAGTAGCTGGTTCAACAATTGGTTCATATCCTGTACCACATTATTTAAATCTACCTACACTTGCTACAAAATATGTTTCGATGAATGACAAGTATACTGGTGAAGCTTCAATTATTGCAATTATCATGATGTTATTTGGTGTTGCAATCATGTATCTGAATCAACGTTCATTACATTCTCGTAAATCATATACAACAGTTACTGGTAAATCTGGTCAAATTACAAAAGTTAATCTGGGTGCTGGTAAATATATTATTGCGACTATCTTTATTGTAATTACATTCTTTACATCTATCTTCCCAATTATCTCATTTGCCTTTGAAACATTCTTGCCTAACCCAGGAGATTATTCATTCCTATATACGGGCAATGTTAATAATCTTACTACTAAATGGTGGATTACATCGGAAAACATTAAAGAAAGCGGTATGTATGGTCAAACCGGTATTCTATACAACAAGACTATCTGGACTGCCTTCCGTGGCACCATCTTAGTCGCAATAATCTGTTGTTTAACTGCTGGTACTATTGGTACATTAATCGGTTATGCTGTAAGTAAGAACAGACATGGTAAATTATCAAGCTATGTTAATTCAATGGCTTTCTTACCATATCTGATGCCTTCAGTTGCTGTTGGTGCTGCTTACTTTATATTGTTCTCAAGTGGAAAGATTAATCTATTTAATACTTACTTAGCATTGGTTATAGTAGGTACTGTTAAATATATTCCTTTTGCATCTAGAAGTTCACTTAATTCAATGCTTCAATTATCAAACGAAATTGAAGAGTCAGCAATCATTCAAGATGTTCCATGGATTAAACGTATGACAAGAATCATCATACCAATTCAAAAATCATCAATTGTTTCTGGCTTCTTACTGCCATTTATGACATGTCTAAGAGAATTATCTCTATTCATGCTTCTATGTGTACAAGGCTTCATCTTATCAACAACATTAGATTACTTTGATGAAATGGGTCTATATGCATTCTCAAGTGGTATTAACTTAATATTAATTGTTACGATTTTAATTTCTAACTTTATTGTTAATAAGGTTACAGGCGCTAGTCTAGATGAAGGAATAGGAGGATAAAATATGCCTAAAATTGTTTTAGAACATGTAACAAAACGTTATGATAAATTCTACGCTGTTGATGATCTTGATTTAGTAATCGAAGACAATGCCTTTGTTACTTTATTAGGTCCGTCTGGTTGTGGTAAGACTACAACATTAAGAATGATTGCTGGTCTAGAAACTCCAACAAGCGGTAAGATTACTATCGGTGATAGAGTAGTATATGATTCAGAAGAAGGAATAAATATTCCAGCTAATAAGAGAAAAGTTGGTTTCTTATTCCAAAACTATGCTTTGTGGCCAAATATGACTGTATATCAAAATATTTCTTTTGGTTTAACAAATGTTAATGAAGAAATGTTAAAGATTAATACAGAGGCTAGAGCAGCTCAACAAATTATTAATGCTTTAAATAAGCCAACCGAGATTGTTAAGATTATCAATGAATGTTATGACCGTAAAGGTAAATTAGATGAAAACAAGGCCATGATTAAATTAATTGATAATTATGAAATCTCTCAATATTCAGCTAAGAAAATCTTAGGATATAAACTTCAAAATGTTGAAGATCCAACAGATGAAGCAAATAATCACATCGCTGAATTAGAACTTATTATTGATAAAGCTAGAGCAAATGCAGAAGGTAAAGGCTTAATCTTAAATGAAGATTTCACATATTCAAAAGATGGTGTTCAAGTTCTTGAAAAAAGAAGATTAACAAAAGAAGAAATTGATTTAGCTGTAAGAAGAGTATCAAGAATTGTTAAGATTGGTATGTTCATGGATAGATATCCTGCAGAATTATCTGGTGGTCAACAACAACGTGTAGCTATCGCAAGAACTTTAGCACCAGAACCAACAGTATTATTCATGGATGAACCATTGTCTAACCTAGATGCTAAATTAAGACTTGAAATGAGATCTGAACTTCAAAGATTACATCTAGAAACAGGCTCAACATTTGTATATGTTACACATGATCAAATGGAAGCTATGACTTTAGCTACAAGAATTTGTTTAATTGATAACGGCTTACTACAACAATATGATGCACCATTAGATGTATATAATATGCCAAACAATCTATTTGTAGCTGACTTCGTTGGTAATCCTGCAATCAACTTTATCGATGCTAAGGGAAAACAAAATAGTGATGGTTCTTTATCTTTAAATATATTTGAAGATAAACAAATCAAATTTGTTCCAAATGAAGGTTTAGATATAAATCAATGGTACAAAGAAGATGAAGAAAACTTAGCTAAAGCTAAAGAAGAATTAGCTATAAAAGCAAGCCAAAAAGGCTTTGTTGAAAAGAGTAATAAAGAAACTAATTTCAAATACCATGTTGCTAAAGTTGATGAATTTGAAGACTATGGTGATGAAGTTGTATTAACTGAAGAAGACTTCGTAATTGGTGTTAGACCTGAATTCATCGATATTAGACCTGACGCTAAGATTAAAGGTGAAATCTATTCATCAATGCCTACTGGCATGGAAACTACTGTAAGAGTTGCTATTGATAATAAATATCTATTAACAGGCGTTATGTTTGGTGGCATTGTATATAAGATTGGTGATAAAGCTGATATTGAATTCAAGGGCAATAATGTAATGTTATTCTCTAGAAAGAATGGACGCTTAATTACTCTAGGCCATATCGAAGTATAAACAGATCAAAAAAACAAAATCATATGAAAGTCTCCTATACGGAGGCTTTTATTATGGAAAGTTTAACTATGCAAAAAATAAATAAAATTGCACATTAAAGTATTATAATTAAATTACAGGTGCAAAAATGAAAGATAGCTTAGAGAAACTTTATTATAAGAAAACAAATAAAGAGTTTAAGGAAATCCTGAATAATCTAAAGAATAATATAGATACTATTCGTTTTTTTGATTATACAAAAAATCCATATTTCTATTTGCACAACAATGATAGTTTTGAAATATTAATCAAATTACATAAAGATGAATGGGAGTTTAATAATCTATTCAATAGTTTTTCAAACTTTGGACAAAAACAGATTATTCAGAAAATCTTAATTGATGAAATACAAAGCACAAATATCATTGAAAGTATTAACTCTACAAGACATGATATCTTTTATATATTAAACAATCTGCCTAGTAATGATTCAAGAATAATATCGATTGTTAATTCATATCGTTTGTTATTTGAAAATAAAAATAATGAAATTAAAGATATTAAAAAGATAAGAAATATTTATGATCTTTTTATGAAAGACGCATTAAACAGGGAAGATATATTAGATGGAGAAATATTCAGAAAGAATGCTGTGCATATAAGTGATGGACTAAAAAATGTCCATGAAGGTTTCTATCCTGAAGAAAAGATTATAAAAGGCATGGAAGAATTTTTGAAACTCTATAATAATAAAGAAATAGATATATTTGAAAGAATCATTTTATCTCATTTCTTAATAGAAACAATTCATCCATTCTATGATGGCAATGGAAGATTTGGCAGATTCTTATTTGTAACAGGGCTATATAATAACACCAAAAGTTTTTTATGTTTAGCAACTTCATCAATAATAAATAAGAATAAATCAAAATACTATAATTTACTACAAAATTCTAGAAAACCTCATGAATTTGGTTCTTTAAATAATTATTTCTGTGAATTCTCAAAGATGTTGCACAAAGGATATACAGAACTGTTAAAAGAATTAAATGAGAAAAAAGATGCAATCGAAAAAGAATATACAATAAATAGAATTTTAACTAAAACAGAGAAAAGAATATTTAAAATCTTATTAGAAGGAAGTATCTTAAGTGATTATGGAGTTTCTAACGAAGAAATAATAAATAATCTTAATATAAGTAAAAGAACTTTAATGTATGCGCTAAGAAAATTTAAGAATTTCGATATCATTATTGAGAGAAAAATCGGGAAAGAATTATATCGAAAAATAGATATTAATAAAGTTGAATAATTATGATTATAATAAAAATGTAAGGAGATTTATTATGGGAACATTTTCAAAATTTCATCGCTTTCGTGAAGCAGGAGAGCCACAAAATGTAAATAATATGGAGAGATTTGGGACACCTGCCTGTTCATTGTTTTCTAGTACAAAATTATTAACACTTCATCAGGAGATGGAAATAACTGATGGTGGAGAAAATGTTATATATACTGCCAGATCAAAGTTCTTTTCCATTCATGATAAGACAGATGTATCTGATAATGCAGGAAGACATGTAGCACATATTGAAAGAAAAATCTTAACTATTCATCAAAGACATTATGTGACCATGGCTGATGGAACTCAATTTGAATTATCAACAGAATTATTTCATCTAGTAAAAGATATTATCAATATTGAAGGATTAGGCTGGCAAATAAGAGGAAATGTCTTAGGTTTGAATTTTGAATTATATGACAAAGATGATAATATTGTTGCGGTGATTTCCCAAAAACTTATTTCTATCCATGATAAATATTGTATAGATATCTATCAAAAACAATACCAGGATATTGTTGTCGCAATACTTATTACTTTGCAACATATGGTTAGAGATAGAGAAGCAGCTTCATCTAGTTCGTCTAGCTCTGATAATTAATATATTATATATTCAAGTTCTACTTGAATATATTTTTTAATATTCAATCAGTATTATCTTTAGGCAATTTAGAAGACATTATATTCTAAAAGAGGGAAGAGTTATGAAAAATAAAAAATTAGACACATTAGGAAAAAGAATTGCCAACGCACGTAAAGATACAGGCTTAACACAAAGTGAAGTAGCAGATAAATTGAATGTATCATTTCAAGCAGTATCTTTATGGGAAGCTGATGAAACAACTCCTACTACTTGGAATTTGATTGAACTGGCAAAACTTTTAGGAGTGTCAGTATCGTCTTTGGTAGAAAATAGAGGAGACTATATCTTTAAAACCCAAGACCATATATTTGATTTAGAACACATGGCTTCTTTTATAAGGCACACGGCCAGAGCTAAGGAAATGCATAATACATTAAAAGCATTAGACTTTGCGATTAAAGCCCATGAAGGTCAAACAAGAAAAAATACTGATTTACCATATATTTATCATCCTTTAAATCTGGCATGTCATTGTTTTGCCTTAAAGATTGAAGAAGATGATGTAGTAGCTGCATGTCTTTTACATGATGTAGTTGAGGATTGTGGCTATAAAAAAGAAGACTTACCAGTAGATGATGATATTAAAGAACTGGTAGCTTTATTAAGTCATACAAAAGAAGATAATCGTGATGAAATGATAAAGAAATATTTCAAAGGCATTTCAAAAAATAACAAAGCAGCACTAGTTAAATGCCTTGATAGATGTAATAACCTGACAACTATGTCTTGGGGCTTAAGCAGAGAGAAGATATATCGTTACATCAATGAGACAGAGACTTATATCTTGCCTTTATTGACAATAGTTAAAAAAGAGCCAAAATATTACAATGCTGCCTGGCTGTTAAGATATCAAATTGAAAGCATGTTAGATATTTATAAGAGATTGATGTAGTTATTATAAAGTAATTTCGATTATAATAATGTTATAGTTAACAAACTAGTTTTATTATGAAAAGAAATTTAAATGGTGTCTTATTATTTATTTGTTTATTGTGTATTGATTTAATATTTTATTTAATCGCGTTTTCTAGCCTTTCATTTTATGCTTTAGGAAGGATGCTTCTAATTGATATTGCTTTAGCAGCACTTTTCTCTTTTTTATTGTCAAAAACAAACAAAAAGATAGAAACAATATTTAGTTTTATTATTATCTTAATACTTGGAATATATGCTTATATTCAATTAGAATTTAAAAATTTCTTAGAAACATATTATTCTTTTAAAGCTGTTGCGGATGGCGGCTTTAGAGTTAGTGAATTTGTCTGGTATTTTATAAAGAATGCGAAATGGTATTATTATTTAACCTTATTACCTGCCATTATTTATTTACCAATCAAGATTATCTTGATTAAACACAAGAAAATCAAAATAACTAATTTCCTATTATCAATTGTATGTTCAATGCTTTTATTGTTGTCATTCTTAGTTAGCGAACCACAACTAAAAGAAGTAATTAATAATCAGGAAAATTTTGATATCATCATCGCTCACACAGGTATCAATTCATTCTTATTTGAAGATATAAGTTCAATCTTTATTAAACATGAAACTTCTTTAAAAATTGATATTGTTGAAAATGAAGATAATCAAGAAGAAGAAATTGTTACTGAGAAATCATATAAGAGATTATTTGATGATAGTCGTTGGCGTAGAGACCTAGAAAATGAAACTGATGATACTATTAAAACAATTGATTCATATTTATTAAGTAGACCAATTGAAGATAAAAATGATATGACAGGAAGATATGAAGGCTATAATTTCATTTATTTCTTAGTTGAATCATTAGATTATATGGGCATTGATGAACAATTAACACCAACTATCTGGAAGATGATGAAAGAAGGATATTTCTTCTCTAATCATTACACACCTGTCTTTAGTTGTGGAACTGGTGATTCTGAATTTGCGGCAATGAATTCATTTATGCCATACGGATCTAGTTGCACAGTATATAGTGTCACAAACAATAATTTAAGAACATCCATCGCTGGTTTATTTAAGAATGCTGGCTATAGCACATACGAATTCCACAACTGGGATGATACTTTCTATAAACGCAGTGAGTTAAGCAAAGCATATGGCATTGATACATATAAAGATATCAATGATTTAGATATCAAGATTGTCTATGGTTGGCAATCAGATAGCCTATTAGCCGAAAAGACAATGGAAGATTATATCCTCCATGATGATAAATTCTTTGTCTATTATGTAACTTCTACTATGCATTGGCCATATGATGAAGATTCATATTATGGAAATTATTATCTAGATGAAATCAACGAAGTTCATCCAGATTATCCATTAGCTGTAAAACGTTATATCAGTAAGACAATGGAATTTGATAAGATGTTGGAAGTGCTTATTGATGGCTTAGAAAAAGCAGGCAAATTAGATAATACAGTATTCTGTTTCTGGCCAGATCATCATCCATTTAATATCTCAAGTGATTATGTAAGAAAATATACATCAATCGTTGATCGTTACCAACCTTATGGTTATTATATGGGTCCGCTTATAATTTATAATGCAGCTGACAAGGGAAGAGAAATTAAATCTGTATGTTCAACATTGGACCAACTTCCAACTGTTGTGAATCTGTTTGATTTGAATTATGATCCTCGCCTTTATGTAGGCAATGATATCTTCAATGATAATTGTCGTGTCATTATGGCTAACGGCGACTGGATTAATAATGATGGCATTTATATTTATGCATCAGATGAATTTATCCCATTTGATAATTCGGATATAACTGCTGAAGAAATAGAAAAGATTACAAATGAAGTAAGGAACACAGTTAAAGTCAGTAGGGCTTTAATTGCTAATGATTATTTCTCTAAGCGTTCATATCTCAATAATCCTAAAAAGAAAAACGATGATTAAACAGGCTGAAATAATTATTCAGCCTTTTAAAACAACTATAGAGGTAATAAACAACAATGGCATTTGAAATTATTAGAAACGATATTACAAAGGTTCATGCAGATGCAATAGTCAACACTGCTAATCCCAATGTGGCAATCGGCAGTGGTGTTGATTCTGCTATATATAAGGCTGCTGGAGAAAAAGAACTTCTCTTTGAAAGAAAAAAGATAGGTGTGATGAAGCCAGGAGAAATTGCGGTTACACCAGCTTTTAATTTAGATGCCAAATATATAATTCATACTGTTGGTCCTGTTTGGCAAGGTGGCAACAATAAAGAAGAAGAGACTGTTTCTCTATGTTATAGTAAGTCACTTCAAAAAGCTAAAGAATTAGGGTGTGAATCAATTGCCTTTCCACTTATTTCATCAGGTACCTATGGCTTTCCTAAAGATGTTGCCTTAAAGACGGCAGTGTCACAAATAAGCGACTTCTTATTTAATAATGAAATGACTGTTTATCTTGTTGTATATGACAAAGAATCATTTGAAGTTTCTGGAAAAGTTTTTTCTGACATCTCATCATTCATTGATGAAGTTGATGTTACAAAACAGGCTTATAGAAATCGTAGAATAAGAAAACTAGATATCTTTAAAGAAACACTTCCTCAATTTGAAGTAGGCTCTTCTTTACCAAAACTTAAGAATAAAACAATTAGTGAGATTACATATGCTGATGAAATAGAAGTAAATGAAGAAGATATTGAAGATATCATTAAAAATAAAAAAGAAACATTTCAAGAATATTTATTTCGTTTAATCGATCGCAAAGGTTTAGAAGATAAAGATGTATATAAAAAAGCAAATATTGATAGAAAACATTTCTCAAAGATTAAAAGTAATGTAAATTATCATCCATCTAAAAGAACAGTTTTAGCTTTTGCGATAGCATTAGAATTAAATTTAGATGAAACAAAGGATTTATTATTAAGAGCTGGAATTGCACTTTCACCTAGCAATACATTTGATATCATTATGACTTATTGTATTGAACATCAAATTAGAGATATCTATGAAATTAATTGTATTCTTTTTAAATATAATCAACCAATATTAGGTGCTTAAAAAAGTCGCATCACAGGCGACCAAAAGCTTTCTTTATATTGTTATTCTATTCTTGTAAGGAGGAAGAAAACATGACAAAGAAAGTTGAAAAGAAAAAAGAAAAGGAAGAAAAAAGCAGAAAGGTCGAGGTAGTATTTATCTTAGATCGCAGCGGTTCTATGTCAGGCTTAGAGGCAGATACAATTGGTGGATTTAATGCTACATTAAAGAAACAAAAGGAAGAACCAGGAGAGGTATTGTGGTCGACAGTATTATTCGATGATAAACATGAAGTTATTCATGATCGATTACCAATTGAAAGAATCAATAAACTGACAGAAAAAGAATATTATGTGAGAGGTTGCACAGCACTTCTTGATGCTATTGGCAGAGCTATTAATCATATTGGCAATATTCATAAATATGCAAGAAAAGAAGATGTACCAGAAAAAACAATCTTCATTATCACAACTGATGGAATGGAAAACGCCAGCAGGGAATATCAATATAAAGATATTAATTCTATGATTAATAGACAACAGGAAAAATATGGATGGGAGTTCTTATTCCTTGGTGCTAATATGGATGCAGTTAATGAAGCAGCCAGAATGGGTATTAGAAAAGAAAGAGCAGCTACATATTTAAATGATGCCAAAGGCATTAAAACAAATTACAGATCTGTAAGTGGTGCTATTTCATCTCTTAGAAAGAATAGTCTTAAAGTTAATGAAGATGTATTTGAAGAAGTTAGAAAAGACTACGAAAAACGTAACAAGGAGGGCAAATAATGTACGGAGCAATACTAGGAGATATTATAGGAAGCATTTATGAATTTAATGATGGTCCAAAGAAAAAAGAATTTCCATTATTTGGCAAAGGTTGTCACTTTACTGATGATTCAGTTATGACAATTGCAGTTGGTAATGCTTTAATTAATGTTTTAGAAAACGGTATCACAAATGAAAACGGAATAAAAAAAGAAATCGTAGGATCGTTGAGAGATTGGGGAAAAGAATATCCTCATGCAGGATATGGTGGCATGTTTAGAAAATGGCTTTCAAGCGATATGGGCCCATATAACAGCTTTGGAAACGGTTCCGCAATGAGAGTATCAAGTGTTGGTTGGTTATTTGATACTCTTGAGGAAACAAAAAGAATGGCTCGTTATACAGCTGAAGTAACTCATAATCATCCAGAAGGAATTAAAGGAGCTGAAGCAGTAGCGGTGGCAATATATCTTGCGAGAACTGGCAAAAGCATTTTAGAAATAAGCAATTATATAAATGAAAATTATTATAAAATAAATTTCAAATTAGATGATATAAGAGATGAATATACATTCGATGTTTCTTGCCAAGGCTCTGTCCCACAAGCTATAGAAGCATTCTTAGAATCAACAGATTTCGAAGATGCAATTAGGAATGCTATATCTATTGGTGGCGATACTGATACTATTGGGGCAATTACAGGATCAATAGCTGAAGCTTATTATGGAATTCCAGAAGAGTTAAAAATTGAATGTTTGTTAAGAACAAGAAATGATATGCGAACAATATTAGAATCATTTGATTTTTGGAAAATTAAAAAAGATTAGAAAGTTCATCTTGATGAAAAAAAGATTGTTGATTATCTAGAAAAACATGTAGGTAAAAATACGACATCATATGAAATGGTAAAAGAACTTGATGTTGCTGATGTTGATATCACAAATCTTTATAGTGAATTATTCGAAGTTGATTTAGATGTAAAACGCATCGCTATTAAAAACGGATTTTATTTAGACAGTCAAGCTTGCGGTGGACTTATTGAGGGATTGCCATGGAATTTATCTTTTAAAATAAAATACAGAATAATTAATTAAATTTAGAAGTATTATTAATAAAAGGCTAGAATCAACAATTCTAGCCTTTATAATAGTTTAGTATGTTTTTATTATTAACGCATTCTTTCTTCAATAGCTTGCACACGACGAACTAATTCGCCAAATGCATATAAGCCTAAAGAACTTAGCCAAGAAACAAATACACCTAAAGCTGATCCAAGAACTGCGCCAATGATTGTTATAAAGAAAGTTCCAGCATAATATCTAAAATATTTTAGATATTTAAAAGCACCAAATATAACTACTATACCAGCGATAACACTTACGATTGCGCCAATCCAGAAAAGAACTTTCGCAAGCTTACAAAGTTTGTCACCAATATTAGTAAATAATGCATCAGATTTGATATAAACTTCTGAAGCTTTGCTACCAACATTTCTAGCAACTTCTGATGCTGCGTTGCCTACATTTTGAGCAGTTTCTTTAAATGAAGTCTCTGCTTGTTTAACTTCTTCACTTTGGTTTTGTCCACAATAAGTACAAAACTTAGTACCATCTGGAAGTTCTTGACCACATCTCTTACAAATCATCTATTAATCCTCCCTAAAATCTATTTTTATTATAACTAATAAATAAAAGAATTATAATGTAAATCAATAGGAATAAAAAATGAACAAACTTGAAAAACGTATTAAAGAAGAAGGAAGAATACTTCCAGGAGATATCTTAAAAGTCGATAGTTTTTTAAATCATTTAATTGATATTGAATTATTAGATTGGATAGGAAAAGAATTTCATAAAAGATTTAAAGATTCAGGAGCTAATAAAATATTAACGATTGAAGCTTCTGGGATACCACCAGCTGTTATGAGTGCCCATTATTTTAAAGTTCCATTATTATTCGCAAAGAAGGCAAAGAGTAATAATTTAGGCAATCAAAATCTTTATATATCTAAAGTTAAATCTTATACATATGAAAATGATTTTTATGTTACTGTTGTGAAAGATTACTTGAATAAGGGTGATAAAGTTTTAATTATTGATGATTTCTTGGCAACAGGTGAAGCCTCAAAAGGAATGATTGATGTTTGTAGACAAGCAGGTGCAGAAGTTGTAGGTGTAGGCATATGTGTAGAAAAAGGCTTCCAACCTGGTGGCAAATATCTTAGAGAAGAAGGATGCCGAGTTGAGAGCCTTGCGATTATTTCTTCGTTAGATGAAGATAGTGGCAAAGTTACACTTGCAGACTAAATATCAATAAAGTCAATTGGTGCATTCTTGATATTGCGGATTTTTTGATAAGTATGTAAATGTTCAATTGCTTCAATGAATGTGTGAGCTGCTTCCCATAGATTGAATGCCCATAAAGTGCCACATAATTCTCTAAATACAGTACTTGATAAGTTATACCACAGGAATAATATAAACAAACTTACGATAATTAAGACTGTTGTTTTTATAACTCTTGATCTGAATAACAATCTTGTACGATGACATTCATCACCATAATGTTCAAAGAATAATTCTTTGAATTTTTCATGTAATGTCATTTCTGCAGTATTTGTAAAAATAGTAATCTTAAATGTTTCATGTCTACGCAAATGACGTGAATAATCATTTACGGCTTCATATACTTTTGAATCAACTTCATTATGTGGTGCTAAGATAAAAGGATTGAAGAACTCATCTTTTTTTAGCTTTAATACAAGTTCTTTATTATTCTCTGTTTTTTTCTTCATAAAATTCTCCAAATCTATTTTACAATAGCTGAGCCACCAATGAATTCTCTAATGATAGAATTATTCACAATTAAATCATCATCTTCAATTGTTTCCACAAAACTTAAATAGCCCAACATTCTTTGTGCTTCGCCATATTCTGCTTCATCACGTCCAATAGTTTTTAAAAGCGGCTCAGCATATTTCTTTAAGACGCCCATCTCATAAATACAGTTAGAATTAAAGAAGGCATCAGCTTCTTTAGCAAACGGGAAGATGTTTGTATCTTCTCCTGCCCTTACTTTATGCCAATCCTTTAATGTTACTTTTGCGGAATATCCTCTAAATTGATAATCGCGCACCAGTCTTCTTAACATGCGGGAATCAGTTGTTGGGAAACGATTGATACGATCTAATGAAATTGGTGAGAATGGTGAAATATATATCTTATATTTTTCGTTATCATCAATTCCTTTAGTTAATATTTTATTTAAAGCATGTATTCCTTCAATGACAATGATGGTATCTTTATTTATTCTTGTCTTGCGTTTTCCATATTCTTTCTCGCCTTTAATAAAATTAAATGTTGGGATATCTACTAACTTATCATTTAATAAATCAACGATATTATTCCTAAATAGATCAACATCAACAGCGCTGATGCTTTCAAAATCCATTTCACCATTTTCATCTACTTTGAGTTCGTTTCTATTTAAGAAATAATCATCAGTTCCTAAATATAATGTATCTTTACCACTGACTCTTAATTGAATACAAAGACGTTTAGCGAATGTTGTTTTGCCACTAGAAGAAGGGCCACATATTAAAACTACTCTGGCATTTCTTGAAATTATTTCTTCTGATAATTCATTGATACGTTTATTATGAAGTGCTTCTTGAAGTAAGAATAAATCTTCATGATTCTCATGCGCTCTTTCATTCATATCAGAAATATATTTAATGCCAGTTATTTTACCCCAACCATTAGTTTGCTTAAAGGCATCATAGAGATATTGTTCATTAGCAAATGGTTGAATAGATAATGGATCTTTTTGATGAGGGAAACGAATTAAAAGTCCTCTTTTATATGTTCTTAATTCAAATAGTTTTAGATATGAAGTGGAAGGCACCATCAATGAATAGAATACTTGTTTTTCATCTTCTAATGAATAGACGGATAAATCCTGTATAGAAGGCATTGTATCAACAATTCGATATGTTTCTTTTTGTCCTAAATCTAGTGCTAATTTTTTAACATCTTCTTGGCTGTCCCAGCGTTTGATGATAGGAACATCTTTTTTAACTAATTCTCTCATTCCTTTATCAATCGTCATTAAGGTATTATCATCAATCTCTTTATTAGTTGTGATATATAACCCTTTATTTAATGAATTTCTAACTGATATCTTGCTGTCTAACCCACAAACATCATGAAGCACTTTTATAAACAATAAAATAAGTGAATTTTGATATATTAGCCAGGTTGCTTGATTTCTGATATCTAAGAATTCAATAACACTATCATGGGTACAGATATGAGTTAAAGCACGATAGGCATTATCCAATTTACATGCATATATTGGATATTTATAATATTCTTTTACATCTTTTAGAATTTGTTCAACTTTAGTTCCTATTGGATAATCAAATTCTTTTGATTGTTTTTCAATGTTTCTAATAACTATTTTCATATATTCATTTTACTATTAAGGTAATAATAAATGCTAAAATAATTAAGTAAGAAGAGGGAAAGACAATGAAAAAGATATTAATATTGTTGATTATGTTGTTGATGTTTACTGCTTGTACAAATGGTGATGAGCCAGAGACACCTGTAAAGGACAATCCTGAAGTAAAGGAAGAGATTAATTTTCCATTTGAAGAATTAGAAGGTTATTGGGTATCACAAAGCGGTAATGGTTACTTCTTAATTTATAAAAATGATGCTAATGAATATTCATTTAAAGAAGGCGACTTCGATGGTTTTGAAACAGGTGAAATTGATATTAGATCAATTGAAAAAATGGGTGATACAAAGTATTATTTTGAAACAAAATATATTGATATGGATGGCTTAATTGGTAATAAGGTTATTGATATCAAAGAATTAGAAATGAGTTATATTCAAATTGAAGAAGATAAATATGTATTTGTGGGTTTTGATGAATACCAAGCTAAATTAGCTCATAAGGCACGTTTATTCGCTCTTTATTATGATAAATTGATTGGCATTTGGAATGGCGATGATACAAATGATTTTGTAAGTTTCTTTATTCAAGACGATGAATTCATGTTAGCGCCAGGCTTATATGATTCAGATGGTTTCGGTTCATTAGCAATTCATTCATATATTTGGGTTGAAGGTGCAAAATATGAAGTTGCAGCTCATTCAAATCAAAACGCTGACTTCTTGTTTGAATTTGAATTAGATTTAAAAGATATTGACAACGACAAGATTATTTATAATGGGGTAAGCATGCACTTTGGTGGAACTGATTTTAATAGCGCATATGAAGAATATGCAAAACGTTTCCATTAATTAAATTTAAAAATGAACATGAAAAAAGGTAGGATTTGATCCTACCTCATTTTTTTATTGGTCCTTTTCTTGATCGACAGGAACAGCATCTTCATCTTCTAAGTCGAAGATATCAGCCACCTTGTCTTTTAAGTCTTCTGCGAATTGGCTTGCTTTTTGAATAGCATCGCTAGATTTAATTTTTTCTACTTTCTTGTTCGCAAATTCAGTAATTTTTTCAACAGTTGCATCAGCTTTGTTTGCTAATTCTTGACCCTTAACGCTTTCAATTAAGCCGTCAACTTTTTCTTTTGCAACATCAATTACAGTAGATTCCTTCTCATCAGCTTCCTTTTTTAATTTGAAGTAACCAACTGCAGCACCAGCAATTGCTGCTAGACCCATAAATTTAACAAAACGTCCTTTTCCTCTTGCCATAGCAGATACCTCCTTCACTTATATTTTACTATATTTATTTTTTTAATAATGATATTATCTATAACTTTTAGTAAAATATATTTGAATAATAATAGAAAAAAGGAAGGTCATTTATGCAAATAAACAAAACAATAGAAAAAGAAAAAGAAGTTATTAAAGTAATAGGTCGTCTTGACTCATTAACTTCTCCAGAATTAGAAGAAGAATTAAAAGGGCAACTAGAAGAAATTAAAGAATTAGAATTTGATTTTTCTGAATTAGAATATATTTCAAGTGCTGGTTTGAGAATTCTTTTATCAACATTAAAAGAGATGAATCATAAAGGCGGCAAGATGTATCTTACAGGCTGTAATGAGATGATTCTTGAAATATTTGATGTAACAGGATTTAGTGATATTTTAACTATTAATAAATAATTATGCCAAGAAAAAGTATTCGAGAGATGAACTACTTCGAGCGTTTGCATTACTCGTTAAGCACGAAAATGTTTCATGTCATTTTAAATTTTTCAATAATTCTAAGCTTAGTTGCCGTAGCTTTTGGTTTTTATTTATATTCAAATGCAACAAGGGAACAATATATCGATAAAGCTAAATCATTAGCTAATAATGTTGGATTAGCTTTAGATAAAGAAAACATAAGAGATTATGTTTCAAAGACAAAAGAAATCTATGCAGGATTAAGACAAGATGTTAAAGAAAATGTTAATAGTTCAGCTTATCTTGAATCATTCACATCACTAATTGATGAAAATTATAATGACATCATCGATAAATTAAAAGAATACTGCATAGCTAATGATGCTGGAAATATTATTGTTGGTTATGAAATAGATGGAAACTTTATTTTCATTTTTGATGTTAATAAAGAAGGCTTAGCTAATAGACCTGGCTACACTCAAATAATGAATGAAGAAGAAAAGAATATTTTTGATTCCATTGTTGATAATATGCCAGTCATCTTAAACGAAAGCCGTAACAGTTATTCTTGTATTGGTTCTGGAAATATTGAAGATGATGGTGAAGTGATTGGAAATATCATTACTTATTTTTCATTAAATGAAGTAGCTTCTTTAAGCAGACATTTCTTATTACAATATTTCTTAGTCTTATTAATTGTTACAATAATCGTAAATATATTGATTGTTAGAAAAATGAAAAAGACAGTAGTTCAGCCAATATTGGATTTGAATAATGCCGCAAGAGAATATATTAGCGATAGTGATTATACAAAGATGCATTTTTCTGATTTGAAAATTAAGAGTGGAGATGAAATTGAAAGCCTTGCATTAATAATGGCAGATATGGAAAAACAGATTTCTAAACATGTCGCTAATATCATTCAAATAACTGGCGAAAAAGAAAAGATTGGTGCTGAATTAAATGTCGCTTCACAGATTCAAGAAGGCATGTTGCCAAATATCTTTCCTGCTTTTCCAGATCATATGGAATTTGAAATATTTGCATCAATGTATACAGCGAAAGAAGTCGGTGGTGACTTCTATGATTTCTTCTTAATTGATGATGATCATTTGGCTATCGTGATTGCGGATGTATCTGGTAAGGGTGTTCCTGCTGCCTTATTCATGATGGCTAGCAAGATTGTTATCAATAACTTATCAACAATCGGTATAAATGACCCAGGCTTAATCTTACAAGAAGTAAATAATCGTATTGTGAAGAACAACCCAGTTGAAATGTTTGTGACTGTATGGCTTGGCATCTTAGAGATTTCAACAGGTAAATTAAAAGCTGCTAATGCAGGGCATGAATATCCTTGCGTATGTATGAATGACAATAAATATGAAATGATTAAAGACAGGCATGGTTTAGTTATCGGTGGCTTTGAGAATTTAAAATATCATACATATGAAATGCAACTAAAACCAGGCGACAGTTTCTTTGTTTATACTGATGGTGTTCCTGAGGCAACAAATAATAAGAATGAATTATTTGGCAATGAACGTTTATTGAATGCTTTGAATGATAATCCAAATTATTCAGTTGTTGAGCTATTAGATCATGTTAAACAAAGAATTGATGAATTTGTAGGGGAGGCTCCTAGATTTGATGACATTACTATGCTAGCACTTAGATATTTTGGAAAAGAAACAAATGAATTAACTTTAAAAGCTGATATTGAGAATATCCCAACAGCTACGGCTTTTGTGGACAAAAAATTAGAAGCTTTAAATTGTCCTGAAAAGGTTCAAAGACAAATTGCTGTAGCGATTGATGAATTATTCTCTAATATTGCCAAATACGCCTATGAAGAAGAAGGTGGAGATATAACAATTAAAGTTGATACTGAAAATGAACATTTAGTAGCTATTTCTTTCATTGACAAAGGCAAACCATTTAATCCATTAGAAAATAAAGAACCTGATATCAATTTAAATGCTGAAGAAAGAGGCGTTGGTGGTCTTGGTGTTTATTTAGTGAAGAAGACAATGGATGAAGTGAAATATGAATATGCAGATAATAAGAATATATTAACTATTAAGAAAGGTTTTTAAGATGGGGTACAGTTTATTTGAAGATGCTTTAGATTTTGCACAAAAAGCTCATAATGGTGTTACTAGAAAAGGTAACAACATGCCTTTTATTATTCATCCAGTAGAAGTGGCAGCAATTGTAGCTTCAATAACAGAGAAACAAGAAGTATTGGCTGCAGCATTGCTTCATGATACAGTTGAAGATGCTGATATCAGCTTAGAAGAAATTGAAGAAAAATTTGGTCCTAGAGTAAAAGAATTGGTTGCTTCAGAAACAGAAGATAAAAGAAGAGAGATATTACCAGAAGATTCTTGGCAGGTTAGAAAAGAAGAATCATTAGATGAATTGAAGAATTCAGACGACCGTGATGTGAAGATATTATGGTTAGCAGATAAATTATCAAACATGCGTTCATTCTATCGTTTATACCAAAAGAAACAGGAAAAACTATGGGAAGACTTTCATCAAAAAGATCCTCGTAAACAAGAATGGTATTATCGTTCAGTTGCTGAATATACAAATGAATTAAAAGATACAGTTGCTTATAAAGAATATATAGATTTAATAGAAAAAGTATTTGGAGGCCAAAAATGATTGAATCTAAAAAAGAAAATGAAGTATTAACTATTTATTTGAAAGGTCATATTGATTCAAATAATTCACAAGTAGTTGAAGAAGAAATCAACGCACTAATTGATGAAAACAAACCAAACAATATCATCATTGATGCTTCAGGCTTGGAATATATTTCTAGTGCAGGCTTAAGAATCATTCTTCGTTTAAAAAAGAATTATCCAGATATTAAAGTAGTTGAATTAAGTAATGAAGTATATGAAATATTTGAAATCACTGGCTTTAGTGAAATGATGGATATTCAAAAAGCATATCGTGTAATATCTGTTGAAGGATGCGAAGTAATTGGCCAAGGCGCTAATGGTAAGGTATATAGAATTGATCCTGATACAATCGTCAAGGCTTATTACAATTCAGACTCATTGCCTGATATTAAAAGAGAAAGAGAACTCGCAAGAACAGCTCTAATTCTAGGTATTCCTACAGCCATTCCTTATGATGTTGTAAAAGTTGGTGAAGGATATGGCTCTGTATTTGAATTATTAAATGCGAAATCTTTTGCGAATTTAATTAAAGAGAATAATGATGTAGATAAGGTTGTACAAATGTCTGTTGATCTATTAAAGAAGATTCATTCAACAGAAGTTAAACCTGGCTTGATGCCAAGAATGAAAGAAGTAGCAGTTAACTGGGTAAGTTTTCTAAGTGATTATTTGCCAAAAGAAGCTAGTGAAAAGTTCTTAAGATTAGTTAATGAAGTTCCTGAAACAGATACAATGCTACATGGCGATTATCATATTAAGAATGTCATGTTACAAGATGGTGAAGTATTGTTGATTGATATGGACACATTATGTGTTGGTCATCCAGTCTTTGAATTTGCTTCTATTTTTAATGCATATCAGGGCTACAGTGAAGTTGATCATTCAGTTTGTAAAAGCTTCTTAGGTATTGATTTTGAAGTTGGAAAAGAAATCTGGGAAAAAACGTTGAAATATTATTTCAATGATAAAAATGAAAAAGAAATTGAAGACATTGCTAAGAAAGCTCGTTTAATAGGCTATGCAAGAGCGATGCGTAGAACTATTAGACGTAAAGGTTTAGAAAATGAAGAAGGTCGCAAGTTTATTGAACATTGTGAAAAGAACATTCTTGAGTTGCTACAAGAAGTAGATAGTTTATATTTTTAATTAAATGTTGTTTATATTAATTGGTATAAACATTATTGTTTATATTTTACAAGTTACTGGGAAAATTAATAGTGAAAAAATCGCTCAGTCATATGATGCGGTTTTTAGACGTAAGGAATATTACCGCATAATCACAAGCGCTTTTGGACATGCGAGTGTTTATCATATTCTTTTTAATATGTTGGCACTTTATAACGTTGGAAATGCTATTCAATTATATTTTGGCATTAAAGGCTTTTTAATAATTTATTTTGTTTCAATTATAATTGGCCACATATTATCATTATTGATTCATCACGATAATGGTGAAAGCAGCTTATATAGTTTAGGAGCATCAGGAGGCGTTTGCGCATTAATTGGCGCCTTGTTAGTAGTGATGATACATCTATATGGATTTATAGGCGGTATTTCACAGATGTTATTATCTTTAATCAGTTTAGTTGTGATATCAATCTTACCAGGAATTGATGGCACAAATCATATTTGTTGTTTCGCTATTGGAATTGCGATAGCTTATATAATGATGTTAATCATATGAAAAAATTATTTATCTTGTTATCTTTATTTCTGCTTGTATCTTGCAAATATAAAAGAGAAGATTTTTATATGCTAAGATATGAAGACAAAGAAATTGTTGTAGGCTATGATACGATAGAAAAAATAGAAGATGATGAGAATATAGATGACTATAAATATTATCTGAATGAAGATGATGAAAAAATCATTAATGGAATTGTAATATATGTTGAAGATTTAGATAATCCAAATATTTATATTGATGATTATTTATTAGACAAAGGCATTAAAGAAACATGTGATGATTTAGAGGGTGAATTCATCGAAAAGAATGGCCACGCATGTTTAATCTCAAAAAATGTTTATAAAAGAGCGAACTATATT
>CAMKTV010000001.1 GCA_946415785.1 uncultured Solobacterium sp. | reverse complement strand
TAGTCTTAAATAATCATTCGTACTGATATTTATTGAAACACCTTTTTCATATAGTGTTTTACAATCTATCAACAAATTACCTGCGAACGATAGTTCATTGCCACCAGTGATGATTCTAATATCTTTATATCTTTCAGGATTATTAATTAAGGCATCATATCTGTCGTCATTTACTATCTTGTTTAAATCACATCTTTTTATTTGTCCATCTTTAAAGAATACCATTATTTCACTGCCTTCAATATATGAAAAATCATCAATTGAATATTTAAGATTATGAAGATATTCTTCAGGTAATTCTTTATTTTTAATTCTTGAAACATAACATTCATCATTAGATGATCTTCCATCACAATAATCAAATAATGTGAATTCATCATAAGCATCTATTTTTAATTTTCTCAATATTTCGCTGATGTTTTGTCTATTGCTTGGTATTATTCTTGATCTTACCCATTGTAAAGATTGTCTTGAATTTAAATATCTTTTATTCTCATTTAAATATACAAAAAGAGATATGGGCAAATCATCGTCTTTGATTCCATCTTTGATATTGACATAAAAACTCTTTTCAAGTTCGTAATAAGTTAAATAACCTAGTACCCTATCATTTTCATAGGCATCTTTGATTTCGTATATAACCATAGCTTTCTATCCTTCTATTTATTAATTCCCATATTTTATCTTGATGATTCTTGCTTATTACTCCATCCAAATCTTTGAAAATATACTCTTTATCTTTGTTACTTAATTTATTAATAATTTTCATTTTATTTGGTCTAATCAACAACAAATTCTTTTCTAAATCACTATTCCCAAAATATGATTGTGCTTTTATTTTCTTTGTTACATCATATTCCTTGATCATATCTTCGCTTGTACATGAAAAAAGTAAAGACAATCCATTATCAAAAATAGGTGCCAAACGATATGAACCTTTTGTTTTGTTGTATAAAACCTCAATGTTAGCACCATGTCTATCTCTATTATCAATCAGATAGTCAACTAGAATAATATCTTCGATATCGTCTAATAAATTGTGTCTTTTTGAAAATGACAATATATCTTCATTTTCATATTTTTTATTTTCATAAAAAGATTCAAAAGAAATCTTACTTTCTTCATTCTTTTTATAATTTTCGCTAACACACATATATGCCTGATAAGTTTGTTTGTTTACGCTTACCTGGGCATAAACTAAATCATAATGTAAGTGATTAATATTAAGAATGTTCAGAAGTCTATCCACTATTATTTCATTAACACTTTCATGTCCAAAAAAGCCATCAGCTGAATTATAATTTGAAAGCTTATAATAGTATCTTTTATTATTCTTTTCATCTACAGCTTTTAAAAATGTTCCATCTGTTCCACTTGAATGTCTGCTAACTGAAAAGAATAAGTATTTATAGTCTTTTAATTCTCTTACAACATTTGAATTCATATTAAGATTATATAATTAAAACTTGTCATATGACAAGTTTTAACAATAAATATTAATAATATTTTAGAAATTCAATTCTTCACTATAGAAGTTTTTTATACAGCTAATTAATAATTTATAATCTCTGCTGCCACAAGTCTCAAAAGCAGAATGCATTGCAAGTTGGGCTAAACCGATATCAACAGTTATAAGCGATACATGGCCATTAGATATATTCCCTAGTGTCGTGCCTCCCCTTACATCAGATCTGTTCGCAAATAATTGATATTTAATATTATTTCTATTTAATTGATCAATCAGAATTGAAGAGCCTAAGGCATCACTTGCATAAGAACCTCTTGCGCTATATTTAATAACTACTCCTTCATTCAATCTTGCGCAATTATGAACATCAAATTTTTCATAATGGGCAGGATGAATTCCTTGAGCATTATCACAAGACAGCATCATTCCTCTTGCGAGTAAAGAATAATAATCAATATTTAATGAATCACATATTCTATGTAATGTATTAAATAAGAAATCTGATCCTGCACCTTGTTTTGTGAGTGAACCAATTTCTTCATTGTCGAACAAACAATATACATTGATACTGTTATCATCAAAATTATTGATAAAGCCGTTTAATGTTCCATATGCACATTCTAAATCGTCAAGTCTGCTCGATGACATAAATTCATTACTCATTCCCCAAACATAAGCTTTTTGTGTTGGATATAAATAAAGTTCATAATTAAGAATTTCTAAATTTAATTCATTGTGTAAAAATTCTTTTAAGTCACCCTTTTTTAAAGAACAGATTGGTAACATATCAACTTGTGGATTAAGTCTTAAATCATCATTGGCTTCTCTGTTTTGATGAATAGCTTCAGATGGAATTAAACAGAATGGCTTTTTATAGTCATATAATACAGTTTTTAATTTACCATCTTCTTTAACAACTATTCTGCCAGCAATTGATAGAGGTCTATCTAGCCAAGGATAATAAATAGCTCCACCATATACTTCAACATTTAATTTTAAATAGCCATTTTCATAAAACGTACTATTAGGCTTAATCTTAAATGTTGGGCTATCACAATGACTGGCACAAATTTTTAAAGAAGCACTTTCTAAGTTCTTTCCAACATTAAAAGCTATTAAACTTGAATCATTTCTCTTCACAAAAAATTTATTATTTTTTTCAATATCAAATATTTTCTTTTCATCAAGTTCAATATAACCGTTCTTTAATAATTCTTCTTTAATGTTATGTGTTGCCTGAAAAGCAGTTGGACTGTTATCTAAAAAATTAATTAAATCTTGCATATATCTCCTAACTATTTAATAAATCACATGCCAAAATTGCAGCATTTGCACCATCAGCCTCCGCTGTGGCTACTTGTCTTAATTTCTTGCTCTTACAATCACCTGCCACAAAGATATTATTTATTCTTGTCTTTCCTAATTCATCAGAAACAAAATAGCCATATTCATTGACATCAACTAAATCTTTAAAATAATCATTCTTTGGAACTAAACCAACAGCTAAGAATACGCCATCACATCTCACAACTTTTTCTTCGCCATTTTCTAAAAATCGCACGCCAACTAATCTATCTTCTTCTATTTCATAAGAAAGAATTTTTGTGTTCACATGTGTTTCTACATTAGTTTTACTTAATAATTTATCCTGTGATTTTTGATCAGCCGTAAAATATGGAAGGTCTTGTAGGACAACTAATTTGTCAACAATATCAGTTAATAAGATTGATTCCACAAAAGCAGAATTTCCACCACCTATCATGACAACCGTCTTTCCTTGATAGAAGCTGCCATCACATACAGCACAAAAATGAATGTTCTTGCCAATGAATTTTTCTTCATTTTCTAAACCTAACGTTCTGTGCACTGTGCCTGTTGCCAAGATGACTGTCTTGGCTTTTATTGGTTCACCAAAATCAAGATAAAGTGTCGCCATTTCACCATCTGATTCAATTTTTAAAACTTCATCAAAGGTTGCCTGACCACCCTGTGCTTGAACTTGTTTTAATAAGAGGTCACCATATTCATCACCAGAAATAGAAATAAATCCTGGTATGTTTTCAACATTTGGTGAATTCACTATCTGCCCACCAAAAACAGATTTTTCAATTACTAAAACTGATTTGCCATTTCTTAAGCCATATAAAGCAGCTGTTAAGCCTGCAGGTCCACCACCTACAACGACAATATCAAATATATTTTCCATAAAACTCCTTTAATTAAAGCCCGCTACTGCGGGCTCTTTTATTAATGTTGATTGTGATATTTTAGCCAATCAGCAGCAGCATTAGCTCCCACAAATCTTGTGCCATCAGGATCGATGATTGTAGGTGTTTCCGTTAAATTAAGTCTTCTTGCTTCATCCATGTTTTGGCTGCAGTTTACGACTTTATGTTCAACACCACTTAATTCTAATCTTTGTTCAGCACCTTTACATTTTGGACAATGGTCTTGAACATAGATTGTTAAGATGTCATTAGTTGGAACTGCTTCTTTTTCTTCTTGGTTAGCCTTATCAACTGCCGCTCTTAAATCAGACATTACTTCTTTAGCTTTTAATACTGATTTTTCAGAAATATATTCTTGACGATCTTGGAATTCTTGAGCCTTACCATCATTCCAGTTTTGAATTGGACGATAGTAACCAGTAATTCTGCTCCATACTTCAGTCTTCTTACCACATTCAGGACAAATATAAGTTTCACCTTTAATATATCCATGATCTGGACAGATTGAATATGTTGGTGAAAGTGTGTAGTAAGGAAGACGATAGTTATCAGAAATCTTCTTTACCAGATTTGCGGCAGCTTTCCAGTCAGGAAGTTTTTCACCTAAGAATGTATGGAATACTGTGCCTGATGTATATAGAGTTTGAAGTTCATCTTGAACATCTAACGCTTCAAAGATATCACTTGTAAAGCCAACTGGAAGATGTGAAGAGTTAGTATAATATGGAACACCAGAATCATCATTAGCAGTGATAATATCTGGGAACATCTTCTTATCATGTTTAGCTAAACGGTATGCTGTTGATTCAGCAGGTGTAGCTTCAAGGTTGTATAAATCACCATATTGTTCTTGGTATTGGATTAAACGATCTCTCATGTGATTCAATACGTCTTTTGTGAATTCTTGAGATTGTTTATCAGTTAAATCTTTTCTAATCCATTTAGCATTCTTACATGCTTCATTCATGCCAACTAGACCAATAGTTGAGAAGTGATTGTTGAATGTTCCTAAATATCTCTTTGTATAAGGATATAGACCATTTTCTAATAATTTAGTGATAACTTCTCTTTTTACATGTAATGATCTAGCACTTATGTCCATAATCTTATCTAAACGTCTATAGAAATCTTCTTCTGATTCTGCTAAATAAGCAAGTTTTGGCATATTGATAGTTACAACACCAACTGAACCTGTAGATTCACCTGAACCGAAGAAACCACCAGATTTCTTTCTTAATTCTCTTAAGTCAAGTCTTAAACGACAGCACATAGATCTGATATCACTTGGTTTCATATCAGAATTTACATAGTTAGAGAAATAAGGTGTACCATATTTTGCGGTCATATCAAATAATAATTTATTATTCTCTGTTTCTGACCAGTCAAATTCTCTTGTGATTGAATATGTAGGAATTGGATATTGGAAGCCTCTGCCATTAGCATCACCTTCTAACATAACTTCGATGAAGGCTTTATTAATCATATCCATTTCTTTCTTACAATCTTTATATTTGAAATCTAATTCTTTACCGCCGACGATACAATATTGATCAGCTAAATCATCAGGTACTGTCCAGTCTAATGTGATATTAGTAAATGGAGCCTGTGTTCCCCAACGAGAAGGAGTATTTACACCATAAATAAATGATTGAATATTTTGTTTAACAGATTTATAGTCAAGATTATCAACTTTTACAAATGGTGCTAAATATGTATCAAATGAAGAGAATGCTTGAGCGCCAGCCCATTCATTTTGCATGATGCCTAAGAAGTTTACCATCTGGTTACATAATGTAGATAAATGGTTTGCTGGAGAAGAAGTAATCTTACCATTGATGCCACCTAAACCTTCTTGGATTAATTGTTTTAATGACCAACCAGCGCAATAACCTGTAAGCATACTTAAGTCATGAATATGAACATCACAGTTTCTATGAGCATTAGCAATTTCTTCATCATAGATTTCACTTAACCAATAGTTAGCTGTAATAGCACCAGAGTTAGAAAGAATTAAACCACCTACAGAATAAGTAACAGTTGAATTCTCTTTAACGCGCCAGTCAATTGAATCAACATAAGAATTTACTAGGTCCTTATAGTCTAGCATTGTGGCACGAATATTTCTCGCTTTTTCTCTTTGCTTACGATATAAGATATATGCTTTTGCTACATCTGCGAAGTTAGCATCAGATAAAGTTTTTTCAACACTATCTTGAATGTCTTCAACTGTAACTTTGCCATCTTTTACTTTACTATCAAAATCAGCACATGTTCTTAGTGCCAACATGTCAATAACACTTGGATGGCTTTCTCTTCCTACTGCTTCAAAAGCTTTTTCAATGGCAGACGCAATCTTTTCTACATTGAATTCTACAATCGTTCCGTCTCTTTTAATTACTTGATACATATTTAACCTCCCCTTTTATTCTTTGATGCCTCTTATGGCAATTTCTTTTACATAATCTTTCAATATATTTTCAATTTCTTTTAATTTATCTGTTCCAATTTCATGAAGTCCTTTTTTAATACAAGTTTCTTGTTCCTCAAAGTTTTGTAGATAGTAACGCTTAGCACCTCGGAGCCATTCGCCCATCTTTTTGAAATCAGTTTCTTCATGGAATTCTTTGACAATGGTCGTTCTAAATTCATAATCGACATGGTCTTGTTTTAAATATTCAACACTCTTTTCAATATCACTGATGTCATATTGTTCAAGTCCAATCGTAAGTGCATATCTTTCTTTTGTGTTCTTCACATCCATGGCTACATAGTCTATCAATCCTTTTTCAACTAAATCTTTTAGACGTTCAAATTGTGAACCATTAGTGTCTAGTTTTACTTTTAGACCGATATCTTTTATTCTTCTTATAAAATCTTCTAAGCCATTATGTAATAATGGTTCCCCTCCTGTAATACATATGCCATCTAGCATATTCTTTCTTTGTTCAAGATATTCAAATATCGCTTCAACATTTATTTCGCCTTCATTTTCATTTAGAAAGACAAGCGAACGATTATGACAGAATGGACAACGGAAATTACATCCTCCAGTAAAGATTGTGGCCGCCATCTTTCCTGGATAATCTAATAAGGTTAATTTTTGTAGCCCATATATCTTTACACTGTTTTCATTTTGTTCATGAAGATTGTATTCTCTAGCTTTTTCTATCATTTTAGAAATTGCATAGAAGTAAGCATCTTTTTCTTCTTCACTTAAATCAGCTAAGAGATATTCATTCCATTCTTGCCTTAACATATACAGTTTAGGCAAAATTTCTCTTACTTTATCGCTAGTATAAAGAAGTTTAATTCGTTTATCACTATCATTAGCTTCAATTCTTACATAATCTAATTGTTCAAGCTTTTGAATAGATTTGGTGATGGTTCCTTTATCGAAACTGCCCTTTAAGGCCAGTTCATTCATCGTGATTCCTTCATTTTCATAGATTACCATTATTAATGCTAATTGGGTGTAACCAATACCATAATTCTGTAATACTTTATCATAATATTTTTGATTACAGCGATATAAAATAGAAGAATCTAGTCCGATAAATTTGTTTTCCATAGCAACCGTGTACTATCATTTTATAATAAAAAGTTGAAATTTCAACTATTTTGCTTGAACTTTCAACTATTTTTCACAAAGTGCTGTTTTAACACCAATTTTATAAGCTAAAAAATAATCCAAGATACAAAATTGTGAAAATAATAATTAGAAATAATTTGATTGGGGCGATTATCACACCAGCTAGCGCCAAGCCCTTTAGGTCATAGCCTTCCCTGTTCGCTTTATTTATGCCAATGGCACATAATATAAGGCCAGCTAAAACCATTAAAAAGTCACCAGTTAAAGCCAGCACAAAGCCGACAATCGCATATATGTTGGTATCTCTTCTATTGTTTTGACTCTCTTCAATAGATAAATTAAATCCACAATATGGACAATAACGAGTAATATCATTTAATTCCTGTCCACATTTTGGACAAATTAGTACATTAGCCATAGTCAAGTCTCCTAATTCAATTATATAGAGTTTGAATTATATTTTTAAATGGTTTTTCTATATTCAAAAATATCAAGTTTGGTAATTAAAGCGATGCCATTATTTATAGCTTCATCATATGACACATCTTCATAAAGCAGCTTTCTTGTTAAATTATTATAATCCGATTCATAGAACCTGCTATCAATAATTTCTTTTAACATTTTAGGTATATTGTTTTCAGGCTGAGCAGAAGGATTGTTTCTTGATAGCATCCTATCTTTTCTTACTTGATCAACAAGAACTTTCAAATCATCATTAATTTTAATATTAGGTAGCATCTTTGCAATATCATACAAATGCCTTGAATCTCTTTCTTGCATGTTTTGTAACCTGTAATCGCAAATAGCAAAAATTTTGTCTATAAAAGTTCTCTCTAACGATTGAACATTCATTTGAACAATTGCTGCTTCAAATGGTATCGGAAATCTTATGTTTCTCTCTTGGCAGAATCTACCAACAAAGCTCAATACTTCACGCCTTTCTATAGGGTAAACAGCTTGAAAGAAATTTGTCTCAACAATTATTTCGAAAGGAATATCACTAAAAAGAGAATCGTATTCAAAAATATATTTGTTATAGCTTTGCCTTGATTTAATGTCATCAGAATTAATGAGTTCAAGTCCTAGTTTATCTGCAATTTTGCATATCTCACTCTTCACTTTTTTTCTTTCCGCTTCACTCAACTTTCGTTCTGCTGAAAGATCAATATCTTCGGAAAATCTATCAATAAGATTATAAGCTTTAGATAGAGAAGTCCCTCCTTTAAAAACAAATGGTAATTTACTTTTTGAAAGTTCCAACAGAAACATTGATTGCAGTGTGTCTTTTTCAACCATTTGCACATTTCTGTGTTCTTCAAGTGCTACAGCTTCAATGATTTGTTTCCATTCTTCTCTGTTTTCTCTATACCAGTTCATTCATCAATCCTCCTTCATAAATATTTCTATACACTTTATCAGGATAAAGTGGAAGAAACTTTTTCACTTGTTTGAAATCAACTTTGTTTTTTTCCACATAATTACGTAGTTTCTTTGTAAGTTCTTCTTTTTCGAGTTCACTATATTTATCAATGACTGACATCAGGTCAAGAAACTGTAATGCTGATTTATTCTTTTCCGTAATTTTTGTTGTGGGTTGATAAACAATAATAGTATTTCCGTCTATGTTTTGTTTTCTTTGTTTTGTTGTTGCCTCATTACTGCATATTTCGTAACAAGAAGGGTTTTGGCTAGTGAAGCCATACATATTCGCAAGTTGTAGTCCAGTTATATACCCTATTGTATTTCCGCTAGCATTTAGATATTTTTTATCAATATAACGATCTATTGACATCTTTCCTTTTGTTCCAAGTATTGTTGAATAAGAAAGATAATAAATGCCATTATATAGTCTTTCTAGTTTTCCTTCATCAGTAAGACGTTTCATCTGCTGGCGAAGATAATCTTTTGATTCATAAGGCAAATCATTTAAAAAAATCGGATCACCACTTTTATAATTCTTGATTATATAGTCATATATCATTGTTATACCTCACATATTTGAAATATTTAATTTCAATATTATGATATTCTAAACGACAGAAAAATTCAAGTTTCAGATATCTTTTTAATTTTATGATTATGTTCAACAAATCATTTTATAAGTCTAATATTCTTGTGCTTTAGCTTAAAAAAACAAAAGGCACCTGATGTGCCTAATAGTTTTCTTCTGGTTCCTCGATAATGTTTCCGTCATCATCATATACTTCACCACTATCTTCTTCTACCTCTATCTCAGAGATATCTATTTGTGATTCAGCGAATTTACGATGGTTTCTTAAATCCCATTTATTATCTTTAAGGGAAACAAATCTTCCATCTAAGCTTAAATCAGAATAAAACTGAGCGATATGTTCATTTGAGATGCCAGTCACTTTTGAAACTTCTTGCCAAAGTTTTTCGAAGCTAACCGCCCTCTTCTTTTTAGACATGTAGTCATATGCGACATCAGTCATTGATTTTGTTGCTGACATATAATTAATTGAAACTCCTCTTTTTTGAAAATTTAAGATGTCTATAATAGACAATGATTATCATACCATTGTTTTTTATATTTGCAAGAGTTTTTTATCATAAAAAATGTTTGTCATCAGACAAACATTTTAAGCTTCTACGAATTCTTCTTTGCCAACACCGCATATTGGGCAAACCCAATCTGCTGGTAAATCTTCAAAAGCTGTTCCTGCAGGGATACCATTATCTGGATCACCTACTTCAGGATCATAAACATAGCCACAAGGACCACATTGATATTTAGCCATTTTCACCCTCCTATTTCTTATATCTATTCAATACTAATTCTAATTCTTTTTTAAATTCTAGGCGTAAATCTATTGGCTTTATAATTTCAAGAGAATCTAAATATTGTTGAGCCAAATATATGGCGCCTTTTCTACTTGTCTTAATACTCATTTCAAAATGCTTATCATCAACTAGTGTCGCAACAAAATCATCTCCTAATAAGTCTACCATATGATCCATGATGTCATTATCACATAAGAATGTAACTTCTTCTGTTTCACCATTAAACATGAATAATTTATTCTTCGCATATTCATAAGCATCATCTCTTTTTGGTAAGATTTTAGCTTTTTCTTCTAATAAGAAAGCATTTTTGATTTTATCTAAACGATAATGAGTGAAGTCGGTATATTTCTTATTTGTAGAAATAAGATATGGTCGAGAATCAGAATAAACAATATATCTTGGCTCTACGATATATGGCTCTTCTCTATTCGAAATTAACTGTTTATTAATATCATAATGATTATATGTAAATTGAATCAGTTTGCGATCTCTGATTGCTTCAGATACTAAAGCGATATTGTACATTAATTCATTATTTTCTTTCTTTTGATTATTAGGCAAATAAACATTGTCTTTAAATTCTTTTGCTTCATGAACACTTAAAGTCTTTAATAATTTATTTATTAATTTAGAGCTTTGTTTCTTAGAAATAAAATGTGATGCATGAATGGCGTTACATAATAATAACACTTCGCCCTTTTCAAATTGTTTTTCTTCTAAGAAATAGCCTTTCCCATTATCTTCATAATCACTTATTACATAACCTAATTTTCTTAATAGATCAATATTTGAATAAATCGTTCTTCTTTCAATATCCACATCATATTTTTCTTTAATTGCTTCAATTAATTCTTGAGCAGTTAAAATATGATCTTCATCACTTCTTGATGTAAGTATATCTAATAAAGCGATTGGACTGATTTTCTTCTCTGCCATAACAAGTAAATTATATCAAATTATTCTTTTATATTAATGGCTTCTTGTTCGATATTTACTTTAATAGTTTTATTCTCATTAAACAATGTGTAAAATAATAAATATGAAAATAAAAGAAGCTAGAATGCATGTATTTAATATTTGGTGGTGGATATATGTCATTGCGACCGCATCATTATTAACAATAATGACTCTTGTCTTTAAAGACTATGACGTTGATACAAAATTCAAAGCCTTGTTGGTGTTCCATATCTTTGAATATACTGCCCTAAGAGTATATAAATATTCTTTAATAAGGACAAGAGAAGAATCAACGTTCTTTAATGAACTGCCTTGTTATTTATGCAACCAAGCAACTATTATGGGCATCATCGCTTGTATCACAAGAAATACCGGTATCATGGCTTATTGTGTTACTATTGGATCAGTTGGCTCTTTATTGGCTTATCTGATGCCTGATCAATATTTCATTGGTCAAAAATTCTTATCATTTCCTACTTATGGTTTCTTTGGTTATCATGGCTTATTAATTGTATCTTGTTTATCATTCTTTACTTTAGGCTTATATGAACCTCAACTAATTGATTTTTATTGGGGTCCATTATGGATGTTAATATTAACTTTCATCGATCATATAATTAATGTGGTATTAAGAAAAACTAAATTGTGTCTTGATGTCAACTATTCAAATACAATGGAGCCTGAAAATTTTATCTTAAAAAAACTATATGATAAGATACCAATTAATTTTGTATATTTATTGCCACTAATACCAGTCTTCGGTGTTGTCTCATTGGCAATATTGTCATTATTAAAAATATTCTAAATTAAAGGCAAGTTCATTGAACTTGCCTTTTAAGTTATTTACCTAGAACAATTATTTCTGGCAACGCAATTTGATGATCTTCATTAAAGGTTATTGTAATTGTTGAAACACCTTTTTCATTTAGACTTAAGATTAATGCTGCATCAAGCGCTTCTTTTTCATTACGTGCATATTCACTGTTGTCATAGGCTAAATCATTAAATGTTTCAGTTTCATTTAAACCAGAAATGCTTATTGAAGAAATCTGTGAGAAACGGTTTTCTTCATCTCTTGCGTTATATATTAATAAGCCTCTAACTTCACGATAACTATCCAGATTAATTGTAATTGTAACTTTGCCAGATGAAACAGTATATTCATAGCCACTTTCATCTAATGGTAAGAAACCATCATTTAGATACCCTAAATTACCACTAACATTAGAAGTAATTGTCGCCTCAGTTGCAAGATTTCTATATCCTGTAAGTACTTCTGGTTTAGGTTGAGGTGTAGTTGTAGGACCAGCAGCCTTTAATACTTCTTGGCCAACGCCATTATCAACAAATGTAAGTTTATCAACCGCAATTCTACGTCCATCATCTACATCGGTGTCATTATAGAATGCATGATAAACGATATATAATTCATCACCTAATTGTAAGAATGAACTATGTCCTGCAGATTGAGAAATCATATAGTCAGCAGTAGAAATAACCGTACCACCATTAGCAGGTTGTATCTTTGTATATGCTCCAAGCGGGCTAGTCGCAAGAGCTTGTCTTACTTGATATTTAACATTCTTATATGAATATGTTGAGAAAGTTAAATAATACGTTCCATTGTGATAATAAACTGATGGACCTTCATTGATTCTTTGGCCTTCAGAAATCAGCCCAAAGCCTCCAACTGTTGTAAAGCCAATTGAAGTAAGCTTAGTCAAAGTCTCATATTTAGGTGTTACCCAATCTTCCATTTCCATGCCCATGATAAATGAACCATTAGAATAAGGTGTATTAGCATCGGCTACAAAATATAAATATTTCTTTCCACTTACAGGATCAACAAATGGTGAAGCATCAATAATTTTAATAAAGCCTGTCTTGCCATCTATTCCACTTAAAGTAGAACGTAATGATACTGGAATTTCATCATTATGTTTTTCAAAACAGATTAATGGTTCATAAGTAGATTTATTTTCGGAAGAATATTCGACAAATGTTCCATTAGGTTCAGCACATGTTGCAACAGATCCATATAGATAATAATAATCATCTTCTCCTGGGTTATCTTGTGCAGCAGCTTCCCATTTAGCAGAATAGAACATGTAATATAATTCTGTTTCTTCATCATAGATTACTTCAGGTGCCCATAATGTTGATTGACACCAAGTTGTATCATCTCTTTTAAATACGGTTTTAGGATTGCCCCAGTTTTCTAAATCTGAAGATTCATAAGCATAGAAACCTTTAGCACCTAATTGGCCAGTTGTTCCATAACAATAGAATTTGCCAGTGCCATTTTCACGATTATCATAAACGATGAACGGATCACCTAATTTAACTGATTCAACAGTTTTATTGGTATATAATAAGCCACTTACTGTTGGTAGTATGCCTGCATTTGTTGCAGCAGCTTCATATGCATATAAAGCTTTCATTGCTTTGACTAGATTGATATGTTCTTCATCAGTTGCATCTTCATATTTATTTATAACTACATTAGCATAACTTAATACAGAAGCAGTTACTGTCAAATCACCTTCACCACCTCTTGTTACACTAAAGGCATGTTTAACACCTAAATCAGGAGCAGCTACATTTCTTATTGAAACAAAATAAATGTTATCTGAATATTTGCTTGGAGTTAAAACATTAGCACCATCTTTAAAGACATATTCACTGATATCACCATCTTCAATTTGGAAATAGATACATAGCTTAGTTGCAGAAATCAAATTCAATGATTGGCCATAGAATGATATGCCATCAGTACTGCCACTTATTACACGCGCATTAGTAGGATTAATGACAACTTCATCAACATCTTGTTCTTCTAAAGGCAAATCTTCATTAGCTAAACCATCATCTGTTTCATTAAAATACATCTGGCAATATGCGCCAAAGTTCAACATTGATTTAGCCAAATTCTTCATTGCTGCTAAACTTCCTTCAGCGTCAATTAAGGCATATAAATATTCTTTTAGACTTGTTGTTTTGCTGTATAGTTCTTCATTAGTTTCATCAACAATTCTTATTGTGAATGATTCGTTAATCTTTGAAGGGGCTTTAGCAGGTGTATCAATTTTATATCTGAAAGTAGATGAATCAATTAAAGATACGCTGGTTTCTTGTCCATCAATTGTAACTGAATAACCTTCTTTATAATCAGGAATTTGTGCATAAATCTTTTCTGTTAAGGTTCCATCATTATTAAGTGTCACATCAGCTGAAGCTGTAGCACCAATATCCTTTGAAGTCTTAACAGTGATATCACTGGTGACATTATAGAAACGTAAGTTGTAATATGATACACCTGTATTTTGAACAAATACCAACACTTTTATGCCATCCACATACCAAGTTTCATTTGTATATTTTGTATTATCTAAATCATAAGTGATTGCATCTTCGCCATATGTGAAAGTAATCTTATCGTGCTTTTCATAATCTTCATAAATCAATAAGGCTGCGCCATATCCTTTATCAGAACTATAATCACCATAGATTGTCGCAATACCCGCATTATAATCAATAGTTCCACCATTCTTTAAATTGGTACCACCACCATAAGCAGAACCATAAGGATCCCAAGCATAGAAAGAATAATCAGCACCAGAAGAAGCGAATTTACCTACACCAATGCTTCCATGGCTTCCATTGCCAAAATTAAGAATTCTGATTGTATGATAATTTGTATAGAATAATTCAAATTCAATATTTTCAACAATCTTATAGAAACGAGTATTGATAGTACTAGTTGTTGTAGCATTAGTAGATATCTTAAAGATATCCCCTTCTTGATAATCCTTTCTTTCAACTAATTGGTAATTTTCATCAACAAAATATGTCTTTCCTTTTAAATTGCTTAAACCATCAATTGTCAAAGTTTGGTGACCACCAAATTTCATTGTCAATTTTTCAAAATCATAAAGTAAAGTATAACCATTAAGTGCTAGACCAGTTGAACTGAAATAATCACCAACAGTTGTACCAACACAATTATGGAAATCCATAACTCCGCCTGTTTCGCTTGCCCAAGATCCGCTCGCAATAAAATTAGCGTTCAATAATGAGCCATTGGAACTTGTATAATCATGTCCAAGATTTTTAAATGTGACTGTATGATAAACATCGAATTTTGCGTATAAAGTAATATCCTCATCAATAATTGTTGAAAAATCAAATTCTTCATCATTTAAATACCAGCCGATAAAAACATCATAGCCTGAAGGAATTAAAGGATCAGTTGGTTTTGTTGCGGTATATCCATCAAGGACGATCTGTTCCTCATAAACATTTTCACCTTTCAAGAAAGTTACATTGAATTCATCCAATAAAGCGAATCTTGCTTGTAGAATTAAATCTGAATTAATCTTTGTATTAAAATCAAATTCTTCATCATTTAAATACCAACCTACAAAGGCATTATAACCTTCAGGAATTTCTGGATCTTCTGGTTTAGATGCATAATAGCCTTCGAATACTTCTTGACTGTCATATACATCATCATTAGCCATGAATGTTATATCATATGTTACATTAGTTACATAATTATATGTAACATTAATATCATTATTAACTTTGTAATATCTAATTTGATTATTATCAAAATCAATAGCCAATATATCACCAGATGCATGTGAATTAGAAAAAGATAATGAAGATGATAGATATTGAATGCCAACAGTTGTATTACAAGCTATTTCATCACTTCCTATTTGAACGATGACATTGCCAACAGCATTTGTGCTTCCTAAAGTTATATCTTGAACAATACCATTACTATTTGTATAGTTACTAGAAACAGTAGTAGATGTTGAATCTAATGATTTAGTAGTATAGTATCTATCATATTTTTCACCTAGATCATTATCAAAGCTTGCATCATCTATATTATTAACCGTAATTGTATGTTCACCACTTGTGTAATGGACAACAACATCAACTTCACCTGGTATCGCAAACCATCTAGTACATAATGATGATCCTGATCTAGCGAAAGTTGTTAATTTTGTAGCGCCACTACTAGAAGAAGTAATACCAGTGCTTGTATAGTATAAAGTCCCTGTAGGAGATAAAGTTGCTTTTGCACCCTTATACCAAACATCAACTGATTTAATGCCAGTATAAGAATTGTCATATCTATTGCCCATACCAGAAGATGGACCATTTGTATATGCTGTATCTCGATATCCTTTAATAGAATAAGCACTGACATTGTTAAGCATAGCGCCAGAACCAGTAAAGATGTCCGCATTTATTTGGTTGGTCCCATTAGTTTTTCCTAAACCGAAGAAAAATTCCAAACTATACTCTCCACTTGCACTTACTTCATTGGTATTAAAAGAAATTGTAGTAATAGCCATTAATAAAGCTATAACTAATACACATAAAACCTTAAAGACTTTTCTTTTAGCTTTCATGTAAAGTCCTCCTTTATACGCAAAAAACTATTAAACACATAGTTATCTAATATAATTATATATTCTAATGATTTCATTATAAACAAAAGCCCATCAAAAAAGGGCATGTTTATTTGCCCTTAATTGTTTATTGTTTATCTTCAAATAATGCCCCATCTTTTAAGATTAATCTTTGATCTGACATTTCTGATACCGCATCAGAATGGGTAACTACGATGATGGTCTTGCCATATTCATGAGCCAATTCTTTAAAGATAGCAATGATTTCTTTTTCGGTTGCTGTATCAAGATTTCCTGTTGGTTCATCCGCAAAGATTAGATTAACATTGCTAGCTAAAGAACGAGCGATGGCAACACGCTGTTGTTCACCACCAGATAATTGGTTAATCATACGATCAGCCTTTGTTTTTACAATACCAAATCTTTCAAGAAGATTATAAGCAACTGCCTTTTGATCTTTAGGAAGTTCATTATCAGTTTCACTCATTGCTAATAAAACATTTTCAACAGCTGTCAAATAATTGATTAAATTGTACTGTTGGAAAACGATTGAAATATCATTACGACGATATTTATATAAACCTATCTTATCAAGACTTTCACCTTTGAAATATATATTTCCACTATTGGCACTATCAAGTCCTGCAATGATTGAAAGTAAAGTTGTCTTGCCTGAACCTGATGGCCCTAGAATTGTATAGAATTTTCCTTCTTCAAAAGTATATGACAAATCTTTTAAGATAACTCTTTGATAGCCACCATCAATATATGAATAATTGATATTTTCTAATTTTAATATTTCTGACATATGACCTCCTAGTTTTGATTCATCAAAATCTTTTTAGGATTATAGCGCATTATCATAAATGATGGGATGATAACTGATACAAAGACAATGCCTAGACCTAAAATATAAATCTCTAAAATAATAGCAGCAGAAACACTAACTTCATATTCACTAATTAGATCATCAATGGTTAAATCATTAGTGTAATCTTCATCCCAAATACTATAACCATAATAATATTTGCCACCATCATCTTGAACATCACTTTCAGATATTTGATATTCCAAGACAGTATAACCAATTCTTTTAGCGATCAAACTACCTGAACCTACAGCTAAACTGAAACCTAATATCGCAACTAGCGCAAGTTCTACAAAGAATTGAGAAATAATCTTAAATTTAGATGCGCCTACTGATAATAAGACACCAATTTCATATTCTCTGTTCTTTAATGTTAAGGCTGTAACTAAAGTGATAATTACAATTGCATTTATTACAACAAGTCTAACAATGAAATTCGCATACATACTTAAAGTATCTAATGGTTTAGCTAAACGATTAAATTCATCATTATTGGCATCCAACATTGTGAATTGTGGTAATGATTCACTGTAATCTTCTACGAATTTATCTACATCAAGTGGATCAGATAACAATAAGACTGCATTATCAATATACATGTTCTTAAACATATTATCTCTTGAAGGTCTGTTTTCTGGATTGCTGTAATAGCCGGTATCATGCATATCTTCTAAACTTGCATAATAATCAAATTCTTTTTGTTGAATAGTTAATGAAGATAGATAGATTGTTGTTGAAGGCATCAAAATCATATTATCAAGATTTTCATATGGTGAAATCCAATCATAATTGCTAGAGTCAGGAGTTATAGGTTTATTATGAGAAAAGATGCCGATGATTTCATAATCATTTTTATAGTCTTCTTCACTGGCTCCAATCTGTTCTAGATAAGAAGTGCCATAATCACTGGCCAATAGATTAATGCTATCACCTACTGACAGATTGTTTTGATTTGCTAAGGCCTCAGAAACAAGACACACGAAGTTGCCTTCATTAATTTCTTCTTGTGTATAGAAACGACCTTTTACGATATTATATTCATCATCTTCAAATTCAATCATGCTTGGAAACATATTTCCTTTTAAAAAGAATTGAGGTGAACGGTATGTTTCACAATATTCATTACCGTTTTCATCCATCATACATGATTCACCAGTACCGCTTGATTCTTCAGCTCTATTTCCTAGATGCACATAATCAATGTTGCCACCATATGATAATGTATTATAGATTGAATTAGCTGTTTTAACTCTCTCATCATTTAATAATTCAGCTACATTAGATAAGTTGATTCTTGGATAATTCTCATAGAATTGGCTCAATTCGTCTTCATCAGTTAAAGACATAGCATATTCATAGATTTCATCATAATCTAATTGATATGTCACTACTGCTCTCATCTTTTTTCTTGTAAGAACTTTGGCATTTTCAGATGCTTTAGAAATTCCTAGTCCCACAATAACTAAATTACCTATCAAGAAAAAAGTCAAAGTTAATAAGATAGTCTTTGAAAATTTTCTTGTGACATTTTTAAATGCTCGATTTAAAAAATTCATATCTCTTACCTGCTTTCATCATTTATTACAACAATAATTGTTGTGTCTTGTGGACAATATGTGTTTGTCTTTAGTTCAATTCCATCATCTCTATAAGCACTTAAAACAGTACCGTTTGAAATTAAACCTTCTGAACCGCTATTTTGATAGACAAAGCGATAATTTAAATCAGTTCCTGATAATAATGTTCTAACACTTTCTTCACTAAAACTATTAGGATCAATTCTTAGATTATTCCATGCTTCATCATTTAATAAAATATTTCTTCCTTTTGAGATAACTACATTTACAGTTTTCCCAACTTTAACTTTATCATCACAAGAAATAATGCCATTGACATTTATATAATCAGAGAAATCTTTATTAATATTTAAACTAATCTTTGCGTCATCATTATTAACTTCATTAATGAATGCTTCTAAAGTCTTAATATCGCTTTGATAAGGAGTTAGATCTATTTCGTTTCCTAAAGATATACCAATAATTAAGATAGTATCATTGTTTATTAGTTTATTCTTTTCAATATTTGAAGAGATAATCATTCCTTTAGAAGAAGTTGAATAACGATATTCTTCCAAAACAGAAATGCTTGGATTTTTATTTTCCCATGCATGAAGCTGTTCGCTAGACCAGCCAATCATATCAGGCATATACGTAGCTTTCCCTTTTGATACAACGACATGTAATGTTTCACCTTCATTCATTGTCTTACCAGAAGCAATTGATTGAGAGATTATTAATCCTTCACTGATTGAATCTGAATAAGCCTCTGATTTAGTTAAATTAATTTTTTTATTCTTAGCCCAGCTTTCAGCTGTTTCATAAGTATTCTTTACAAAATTCTCAACACTGACTTTACCAGCAGGAGCTTTGCCTTTAGAAATATTAATCTTTAATGTACAAGCTCTTGTGAAATCTTCTTCTTGGCAACCAGTAAAAGAATAATCTATAACTTGGCCTTCTTCTATTTCATCATTGTAGGCATTCATTATTTTTGTTTTTTGTAATTTATTAGAATCAATCCATTCTTGAATCTTAGATTTGGTCATATTCTTCAAATCAGGAACTACAATTCTTTCATCTGGATCTCCACCCTTTGAAATAACAAAATTCAATTTCACATTTTTCTTAACTTTTTTACCTGCTTCAATACTTTGTGAAATAACTGTTTCTTCTTCATTTTCTAAATCATATACTTCTTCAAAAACAACACCACTTGTCTCAATGCCCTGTTGTTTAACCCAAGAAATGATGTCGTTTCTTGTCTTACTTACAAAGTTTGGCATTTCGATTTTTGGTGCAAATAATAAGAAATATAAAATAACGCCCACTACAATAAGAGATAATAAACAAATAATCAACGCTTTTAAATTGATTGGCTTTCTTTCCTTTGTGACAGGAATTCTTTCTTCTTCTTTAAAGCTATCAGGCTTGTTTTCATTAGAAAACTGTTGTAAAAAATCTTTTTCTGCCATAATTCACCTCACATATATTTTCTCACAAAAAATTATTATTAGGTCACATAAAAATTTGCCTTTGTTTTAGGCAATATTTTCTTTTCTCATTTTACATTTTTCTCTATTACTGTTAATCCATTTCATAAGTAAATAGAAGATAAAAGCACCAAGACATAAAGCAAATAAATATATTGGTGTGCATACTAACATACCATATGCTTTGGCAATATCTTTAAAGATGAATATCGGATTATTCTTAGGTCCAACATAGAACATATTAATGTCACCATTTGAAGCTTTCCAAAAGATTAGATTAATACAAAAGGCAACAAGTGCTAGTCCTAAAAAGACATAAACAGAACGAAGATATGTTTTCTTTTCCCATTTCATATCTTTTGAAAAACCTATCATTAAACCAATAAATACTAACATCATATGCCATATGAAAGCATGCAGAGTCAATGTCCAATAAGAATGAATTAAACCAGATGGCTCAGTAAAAGCAATGGCTCCACTCATCAGATTGAAAATAGCCATAAAATCTAAAATAGCTCTACGGAATTTGCCTTCAGGCAAGAAGGCTCCAAGAAGACAAAAATACATTGGCACTGAACATAATTGGAAAGGAAATACCCACCACTTAAATTGGCCAATATCTACAGGTTCATCTATTGCATAAACATAAAAAGATATCTTATAAATTTCCGTAATAATTAAGAAAAGTCCACATCCCAATAAAACACCACGGAATTTCTTATCAGATAGTTTTGAACAACGCATAGCTAAGATAACTGATAATGCACCGAATATAAATACAAAGCCTAAATGAAAAGGTCCATATGCTTTAGGAGGTGTCATTGGCCAGGCAGTTGATCTTAAAATATCACCGATTACACCTCCTGGTAATATTTCATCAACATCCTTTAATATGTTATTTAAAAAATTAAGAATCATATAAATATTTTCGTTCATCATATCTATTCCTCATCATAATTAACTTTCCTTTTCTCTAATTATAATACTTAACTTAAATAATCATTACTTGGTTAACATCGTTTCCGCTTTTTTTGTGCTTCAAAATTATTTTCTTTTTATGTTAATCCTAACAATATAGCCTGTAATATCAAAATCCCATTTTTAATTCTTTTTTTATAATAAATTCTCATAATTCTAAATACTTTCTCGTAAATATAAGTATTTTTTACGAGAATAACCAATATTTTACGAGAATAGTTATTGTCTGCTCAGCTAGATTTGATTCTGTTTTATTCCCACTCGATAGTTCCAGGAGGCTTACTTGTAATATCATAAACAACTCTATTGACGTTCTTAACTTCATTGACGATTCTAGAAGATATGATATCTAAAACTTCATATGGAACTTTGTACCAATCTGCTGTCATGCCATCAATAGAACTTACACAACGAATTGCTACTGTATATGAATAGGTTCTTTGATCTCCCATAACACCTACTGTCTTGATATTTGGCAAACAGGTAAAATATTGCCATATCTTTTTATCTAGATTAGCTTTTTTAATTTCTTCTCTTAATATATAATCGCTTTCTCTTACGATTTCTAATTTTTCTTTAGTGATTTCGCCTAATACTCTAACACCTAAACCAGGTCCTGGAAATGGTTGACGATAGACTATTTCATCAGCTAAACCTAATTGTTTGCCTAATTGCCTAACTTCATCTTTAAATAATTTCTTTAATGGTTCAAGTAAAACAAATTCAATATCATCTGGTAAACCTCCCACATTATGATGAGATTTTATTGTTTGTGATGTCTTAGTTCCTGATTCAATCACATCAGTATATAAAGTTCCTTGAGCAAGATATTTAATATTAATATCTTTTAACAATTTCTTTGTTTCTTCTTCGAATGTATAGATAAATTCTCTGCCAATGATCTTACGTTTTTCTTCTGGATTTTCAATGCCTTTTAATGCATTTAAAAATCTATCTTGCGCATCAATCTTGATAAGATTTAATTCCATATTCTTATCAAACATTCTCATTACACTATCAGCTTCATCTTTTCTTAATAGCCCATGATCAATAAACATACAATATAGATTGCTTCCGATTGCTTTATTTAATAAGGCTGCCACAACAGAAGAATCAACACCACCCGATAAAGCCAATAATACCTTATCATCTTTGACAATATTTCTTATTTCCTTAATCTTTTCATCCACAAAATTATTCATAGACCAGTTATTACTAGCTTCACATATCTTAAAGACAAAATTCTTTAAGATATCTAAGCCATATTCACTATTTCTAACTTCAGGATGAAATTGTAATGTATAAATCTTTTTATCGATATTGCCACTTGCAGCATTTTCACATGTCTTGCTGCTAGAAAGCTTCTTAAAACCATTTGCGAGTTTATTCACTTTGTCACCATGAGACATCCAGACAATTTGTGTATTAGGTAAATCAGCAAATAATTTTAAATCATCAAATATTTCTATTTCTGCTCTGCCATATTCTCTATTATCGCTAGCTTTTACTTCACCACCCAACATATGATGAATTAATTGCATTCCATAGCATATACCTAATATTGGAATATTTGATTCTAATATTGCTTCATCACATTTTGGTGCATTATCATCATAAACACTATTTGGACCACCTGAAAAGATGATGCCTTTGACGTCTTTTAATTCTTTAATTTTTTCTAATTTTGTATCACCAGGTAATAATTCACTATAGACACCAAATTCTCTAATTCTTCTGGCGATTAATTCGTTATACTGGCTACCAAAATCTAAAACAATAATCTTATCACTCATAATAGATAAATTATAAAACAACAATTATTCATATAAAAGACCTCTTTTGAGGTCTTTAGATTAATTAATGATTAGAAATCAAATTCTTTGACGACATATTCTTCGCCAGTCATCAATAATACAGTGAATTTTACATGATAAGTTTTATTAGAATTGAAAGTTAAATCTTGCACTGATCTAGACAATAAAGCTAAATCATATTCTTTAACAAAGTTACGATCAAAGAAAGCAACTGTACCATCATAGTCTTTAATATTATCAATACGGCAATAAACTTTCTTATTAAAGAAACTTTGACCATTTTCTTTAATATCTACTGTAACAGCATCAATATAGAAATTAGATTTAATAACACCTGTTGTTATGCCATAGACGTCATCACAATCATCTTCAATGCTTACAGTAACAGTATCTGAATGACCTTCAGCTAATTCTTTGATTGTTACTGGTAAGAAAGCATCATCTAATAAAGAAGCGAAAGTTCTCTTACGGCTTATTGACCAAGAAGAAATGACACCACTTGGCGCATTATTTGGCCCACCTTGTTCATGAGTATAGAAATAACTCTTAGAAGGATTAATCTTACCACTTGAATATCTTACAATAACAGGATCTGTTGCAGCCATTACCGCATGAGCACCTGCATCGCCTAATTTAATGAAGGCATCGCCTTGTTTTGCTAAAGCATAATCTTCATATATAGCATCTCTGCCTAATAGATCTATGCAATCTTGTGTATTCTGATCAGTTAATTTATTTTCCCAAGCATCATACCAGCCACCTACTGGAATAGTACCAACTTGATCGCAGAACAATAAAGCTTCCATAGCACATGTTGCATTAACAGTATTTGATACTCTAGCCCAAGCTAATTGAATTGATGAATAACATGCGCTGCCAAAATATGTTTGGAAACCACCGAAGTTGCCTAAATTAACAACCCAAGTCTTTAATGAATTACTGCCATCAAGACAATATTGCATACGATCTAAAGTGCTAGATGAATGTTTATATGGAAGTCCTCTATACATCTGTCCTTGAGTAAGCACTCTATTACAGTTAGCATCTTCACATGTAGAAACACATCTTGTGTTAATTGTTACTGGTGTAGTCCATAGAATTGTTCCCATTGAATACATATAGCCAACAACAGTTTCTCTTAAGGTTCTTTCTTCAGCACTCATTTCCTTGCTGTTAACATGTTTAGCCATCAATAGAGCAGATGAAGTAGCATCTGTTTTTGTTTTTTCAAGATTTTCATTAACGCTTATAGATTCTTCAGCGTTTGCTATTGCGTAGTTGTTTTGTGGCATAAGTACAACTATTAGACAAACGATTATTAAGCTTATTATTTTAGTCATCTTTTTCATATTACTTATCTCCCTTCACCTTTATTTACGCTTCCTTATTCGTAACATAAGAAATTGCTCTATCACCATATGTTACTAGTTTCTTACACAATTCAGCCAAGCTGTTATTACCATCCCACTTAGCAGCAGCGAAGGCATATGGCGAATATGTTACTGTCATTGAATTTTCACCTTCGATAAATGTTATTGTGAAGTCTGTTCCAAGTTCTGCAGCTTTAATATCTTTAATCTTAACTGAATATCTTCCTTCTGATTCTCTTAAGATTTCAGTATGTTCTTTTGCAGGTGAACAGCCAATTTCCAGATTCTCTAAATCTAATTCTCTATTAGTATAGATATAGAACTTCATTGATATTTCAGCGCCAACAACCAATGTATATTCCATATTGTATACAGCACCACCTAAATCACCAGTTCTGCTTCTAGTATTAGTTGGTTTACTAGAATTAGATATTGTTGTGCTTGTGCTGATACTGTTAGCTAAATTATCCATGTCAATTGCATATGTTCCATAATGCCATGATTTACCATTGAAATATTCTTGAGCAGCAGCACCATAGTTCAATGTTGCCTTACATAAGTCAACTAGATATGGATCTGAACTATTCAAGATTTGTTTTTCACAATAGCTCTTTACAGAATAATTGATTGTATCAACTAAATCACCTTTATAATAAACATCAACAGTAATTGGTTCTGCCATTTGGAAGGCATAGATATCTTCAACTTCAATCTCTAATGTATTACTGTTAACAGCAACTGGTTTTTCTTCACCTAAGAATGTATATCTTACTTCATAATCACTTGGATTAGCATCTAATACAACTTCAACTGTAGCACTGATGTTTTCACCAATTACAAGGCTTCCGTTAGATTCTTTAACACCAGGTGTAGATAATACGGTGTTACCATCAATATATTTAACTGCATAGTTAGGATTTTCAGAATAGATATTGTTCTTGACATTGCTGCCTTGTACAACAACATAATTGTTATTTTCATCAACTGTGCCATTAGTGCTTACATAGATTTCAGCATCAGCATCTAAATTTACAGCATTCATCTTCGCTAAATTATCACCAGTAACTCTTAAGAATACATTGGCTACTTTATTAGCTGAATTTGTGTTGCCAGAAATAATAGTCTTGCCTTTAACTGTAAATGTTGGTGTGCCGATTACAGTAACTGCAGCTTTATATGTTGTATATTGATTAGTGTTTCTATTAGCTGTCATAGTTACATTATCAAGACTTACACTTGAACTGCCTGAAGCATAAATTACAGTTGCATTATTACCAGCGTTTTCATTATTCGTGAAGCTTGTATTAGAAATATTTACAGTACCGTCTTGTGCCGCAATAACACCACCTACAGCAGCACTTGAAGATACAACTTTATTATTAACGAATTTTGAATTATTAATATTTACTGTACCTACAGCACCAGAAGGGATAGTGATAGCTGAACCTCTATTACCTGCTTTATTGCCATCAAATAATGTCTTATTAATATTAATAGTACCAGCAGCTGAGCCTCCTTCGATATTCTTAAGTGCAATAGCACCAGCTGAACCATAAGTAGATGTATCATCTAATGCATTACCTGAAATATTGTTTCTAAATGCACATGATTCAATAGTTACAGTAGTATTTGCACGCCAGAAGATAACACCAGGCATCCACTCTTCGCTAGATGTTCTGATGTTTGAGTTTCCTTCAAAATTAACGCCATATAATTTAACATTAGGGAATTCATTCTTACTTGCATCACCTGTTCCTGCAATTACAGCGCCTTCAGTTCCTGATGCATTTGAATTATGGAAACCAGCAGTTGATGTCAAGAAACCATCTTCATCAAATGTAGCTTTACAGTTTGTAATAGTTAATGGATTAGCCCATTTACCGTTTACATTAATCATTGCACCAGTAAATGTCGCATTTGGATCTTTATAAATTGAATAACCATTTAAGTCAATTGTTACAGTTCTTTGAATAACTTGTCTTTGAGTCAAATAAACATCACAAGTTAAATAATAATATTTATTATAATAAGCATTTTGATTACCTAAAGATGTAACGCTAGGAAGTGAATCGCTTCTTTCCCAAGGAATCCATTCAACATTAGAAGGAATGCCTCCTGTATAAGAACCATGGTCATGGTGTTGTTCCCATTTAGCATAGAATACTTTATCACCTGTATCACTAGCACTAATTGAAGTAATAGGACTGCCAGTAAATTCCGCATTGTTATACCAGCCAGAGAAAATATGATCATTTTTACTTACATTAGTTGGAAGTGTGATAGTCTGACCAGCATTATAGCCAAAGATTTCAGGTTCATTGAAAGTACCACCATTAATATTTAGTGTTACTAAATAATCATAATATTTTGTAATGATATATTCGTTGTCACTGTTTTCAATTCTACCTCTAGCGATAAATGATTTTGATAAATTGCCACTTGCAACAGCTACACCAATCTTTGTGCCATCATCAAAACCACTGCCAGAACCATTGACGATAGAATTTGATGCAACATATAGATTTGGATGGCTTCCAGAATTGCCATAAACATATGCTTTTCCAGCCATCTTAATGATTGAAGAATAATATGATTCACCATCATAATCAGCACTGTTAACATAGATTCCACCAGTACCATTAGTAGCACTGTTGTTTGAAACATTGATGTTAGTCATCTTGAAATCATCATCAATGAAGATACCACCACCATTTGTTGCACTATTGCCAGTGATATTTATATCAATAATTTCAGTCTTTGTACCTCTTTTAGCGTAGATACCACCACCTAAACCACTTGCAGTATTGCCTACAATATCAACATCACTGATAATGCCATAACCAAGTGTTCCAAGATATACACCAGCACCATCAGTTGCTAGGTTATCTTCAATAGTTCCGTCATTTAAATAAATAATAGAAGTACCACCAATATAGATACCACCACCTAATGGTGCTTCATTATTAGCGATATAACCATCATTTAAGACAAGAGCACTTGTTTGAATTGGAATATCAATACCTTGTGCTTGAATACCACCACCAGTAACACTTGCACTATTGCCAGTTATTGTACAATCATTGATTGTTGCATAAGCTTTTCTAATCCAGATACCACCACCATATACAGCAGTATTATTAAGGATATTAGCATCATTGATTAAAACTGAACAATGAGAGAAGGCACAGATAGCACCACCACCAGATGTTCTTGATCTGTTACTTCTAAATGTACCTGAATCTATTTGTAATGATGTGCCATCATTTTGTAGATAAATAGCTCCACCATTTCGATAAGCATCATTATTAATAAATGTTGTGCCGTTTACATAAGCATTTGCGCCATTAGCTAAAGCAATAGCTCCACCATCAGCACTAGCTCTATCATTATTGAAGGCACCACCTAATAAATTAACAGTTGATAAGTCTTTGGCGTATACGCCACCACCAAAACGTGAAGCGTGGTTATTTTTAATTAAGCCACCATACATATTGAAAGTTCCATGTCCTTCCAAAACTACAGCAGCACCACTGTCTATTGCTTCATTGCCTTCAATACGGCCACCATATAGATTAAATGTTGTACCAATCTCAGCTTCACCAGTCGCAACACTATCTCTTAATCTAATACATGAATTGCCAGCACCAGTAATTAAACCTGCTGAATAAGTACCAGCTGGATTACCGCTTTCTGTGCAGTCATAGATTGATAATGTAGCATTCTTATGTAGAATGATTACTTCACTATCAGCTTTTGTTTGCGTAATTGTATGACCATTTAAACAAATAGATACACTGCTATCGCCACCAATATATTGAATTTCTGATAGTTCCACATCTTTTGTCAAGAAATAACGGCCACTATTAGTTGGTAAAGCACTGTCACTTGACCATGCTCTAAAGTATTCATCACCATGTTTATGTCCAAATAAGATTTGGCTGCCTTCTTGACGATAGCCATAATTGCCTCTTGAATCAAAGAAACAATTTGAAACATCATTGCTGTTTTTAACTGTTCCAAGCACAACATCATTAGCTTCATTATTTGTAGAAATATAAATAATAGCATCACTTGCTAAATCTAATGAACTTGCTCTAAATGTTCCTACAGTACCACCAGAATAGGCAGCTAAGAATAAATCGTGTCCATAAACTGATGCTGTATTGCCATAAATCTTTGGATTACCACCAAGATAGAAATTAATTGTATTGTTTTGAAGTAAAATTGCACCACCTCTAGGAGCGCTGTTACCAGTAAATGTACCACCATTCAAATAGAAATCATTATTCTGATGTACATAAATAACACCGCCACCAGTTGAAGTAGAAGAGTTGCCAGTATAAGTTCCACCATTGATAGCCAATGTCGAATTCTTAGAATTGTTTATATAGAATACGCCACCGTCAGTAGCGCTGTTGTTAGTAAAAGTACCATCGTTAACAGTTATTGAAGCGCTTGTTCCATAAGCATAAGCAACACCACCTACAAGCGTTGTACTGTTGTTGTCAAATGTTCCACCATTAATAATAATTGAATCATTACTTCCTGCAATATAGAATACAGCGCCATCTTTAGCTGCATTATTTTGGAATGTACCACCATTAACTGTTATTGAAGCATTACTTCCAGCAATAGAGAACAGACCACCTTCATTAGAAGTAGCGAAATTTTCAAATGTTCCAGCATTTATTTCAAATGTTGAAGATGTTTCAATAACACACATTGCACCATTAGATGTTACACTAGTTAAACTAGAACCATCATAAGTACCACCATTAATAATTACATGTGATGTTACTTCACCTACTAACCAGAATATTGATCTTCTTTCATTTGTCGCTCTTGTAACAATACCACCAGTTTGTCCTAAAGAGTTATCTTCAATGGTTAAAGTAGCGCCAGCAACTCTAAAACAATAACCTGTTGTTGGTCCATAAATCTTATAACCATTAAGATCAATTGTAATGCTTCTTCCTGATGTTCCAAAGTTAATATTGGTATCTAAATATAAGTCTTCTGTCAACTTATAATTCCCATTAACATTTGTAGCAATTTGGCTGACTGAATTTATTTCAGTATAGCCATCCGCAAAAACATTCAAAGGAAATAACGTGAAACACAAAAATAGTGTCAATAAAATAGATAATGTTTTTTTCATAGGCAACTCCCTCGGCTTCTACAAACAATCATTTATTCTAATATTATTTTTAAAGTGATTGTCCATCATAAAAGCCAAAATGTAGGCCCCAATTCCGGAATCACTGTCCTACCAAGCATAGTGCTCGTTTTACTATATAAATATATCAAAAAAATGGACTTATTTCAATTGATAATTAGTCCATGTTTTTATATGAAAAAGTGGCAAAAAATCCATTCATTTATAACAAAAAGATGCTTAGCATCTTTTTGTTGAAAGTCAAATAATCACTTGAATTATTCATTAACGAAATAATCATAGAACGCTTGAGCTATAAGCAGATAGCCATCATCATTAGGATGTAGATTATCAGAAGACAAATACGCTGCTGACTGATTATAGAAAGTATCTCTTGTAGCAGTATAGATATCAATTACTTCTAAACCTAATTCATTAGCCAATTGCATCTGTATAGCTTGAAGTTGGCCATCAGAATATGGGCCTATTGTGCTATTTTTTGAAACAATAGCTGTTGCGATATAAATCTTAGAAACAGATGGCAGTTCTTGATATGACTCAATCAAAGCAGTCATAGATTCTTTATATGCATTTATCGCATTATCACCATAAGTTAAGAAACTTCTAATATCATTTGTGCCAAGCATAATTACCACTACATCTGGCTCGAAATTCTTTGAAGGAAGATATCTCATTGTGTTTGTATATGATTTATCTGGCATTTCAGCACGATAGTTATATGGACTATCAGCTGCAATTGCATATGATGCTGATACACCATAATTACCAATTTCATAACGATCTGAGAATAAACCACTTAATTGAACAGGATAGCTATATAGACTTGCATCACTTGCAAGATAGCCAGCTGTTATACTATCACCTATAAAGGCCACTTTAACTTTTTCGCCATCATAAGGAACAACATCATCAAGTGAAGATACATGACCATAATTAGTCTTTAAGCCAACAGCATCATTGTAATAACTATATGTTGCCTTCATGGCATTGATTAAAGCAGGATCTTCATTAAGATCGTTTATAATCATATTGGCATAAGCTAAGGCCGATGTTTCAACTGCTAAACTGCCGACACCATTATATTTAACTTCAATATTATGTCTAACAGCTAAATCAGGAGCAGCTAATCTTGACACCTGAACATAATATAAATTGCCACTATAGAATGTAGCAGATACTTCTTCACCATTATCAGTAAATGTGAATTGATCAATTAAGTATCCATCATGTAAAGTGAAATATACTCTGAAATCTGTATAATACTTCAATAATAAACTTTGTGCATATGCACTAATACCTTCAGTTGTACCAGCTAATTCTGGATTATTATTTTCATCAATTTCAACAGAGTCTAAATCAATATCTAAACCTTCATTTACTAGATTGTCTTCATCATGTTTGAAATAATTCTGTAAATAACCACCATAATTAAGCATTGATTTAGCGAAATTCTTTAAACTTGTAGCATATTCGCCATTAATAATTGTTGTCAAATAATTCTTAACTGATAAAGTATGTTGTTCATTATAACTTTCATCTTGATTCTTAAAGAACTGAATATCAAAGCTATCACCCATATTCTTAGGAGATATATTTTCAATACGATATGTGTATACGATATTATCTTTGCCATCAATCTTTCTTCTTAGTGAAACAAAAGGAATATCTTCATTATTTATTCTTAAAAAACCATCTTCACTATCAGCACTTGGAGATAATGTTAATAAAATATTTAGACTGGTTGTTCCATCAGCATTCAAAACTAATTTCTGACTAGCATTTATAGTATCAATTGTGTGTGGATAAACACTGATGTCAGTATTTAAATAATAGAATCTGATGAAATAATTACCATTACTCTTCGCAAATTTTAATTTACCAAAAGTATAATCAGTGGCACTTGTCTGATTAACAGAGAATAGATATTCATTTATGCCATCGCTTACAACAATGCCATCCATCTTAGCATTATCAGGCACAATACCAATCTGAATTGAATCATCATTAGTATTCTTTAATAATGAAGAATTAACAGTGAATGATGCATCTAAAGCACTTAATACTGTGCCGTCTGGATAAGTATTAAAACTGATCGATTTAGATGAACTGTAGACATCATTATAGGTCATTGTGACATCATCATATTCAATATTGATATTGATATCATCAACTACTTTATAGAAATATATATCAAAATATTTATCACCTGCTTCTCTTACTAAACGTGCATAATCACCTAAGTGTTGATCTACATTATTTGCGAAATCATTCTTATTAATTACATATTCATCTTCAAGAGTAACAAACGTAACCTGTTTTAATTTACCGATTGAAGTGTTAACTCTAACAGGAACACCTTCCAAACTTTCAAAGTCATCATTTGTAATAAGAACTCCTGTTGGGTCTAAATTGCCTTCAGTTACGGTTGCCCAAGTTGCGCTTGTTATTGCGCTTCCTCCATTTGCATCACCTGCACCATCAAAATAAATATGATGACCATTTGTGCTAGGATCATCTATTTCATTTGATGATTTGATATTAATATCGCCAGCTACATTATAGAAACGAACATTATAATATTCAGCGTCTTTAACATGGACATATTGTAAAATCTTGACATCATTTATATACCAGGTTTCATTAGTTGCTTCATCTAAGATTAGTGGATAAGATACGGTTCTGTTATTATATGTAAAGATAACTTTTGAATGAACACTAAAATCATCATGAATTAATAATGCAGCGCCATAACCATCAGTAGAACTATAATCACCATAAATAGTTGCGATACCTGCATGATAATCAATAGTACCACCATTTCTTAAATTGACATTACCACCAGAACTTGCACCATATGGATCCCAAGTATAGAAATTATATTCAGCACCTGATGCCTTAAATTTGCCTGTGCCAACATAATCATGGCTTGCATTACCAAAGTTTTCAATAGTGATAGTATGAACAGTATTATAGACACATTCAATCTTGACATCTTCAACTATCTTATAGAAACGCATATTAATCGTATTAGTTGCACCACTTCCAACAGCAATCTTAAAGATGTCGCCAGTAACATAAGGACCAGTAGCTGTTCTATCTTCTAATTCATAATCGGCATTGACAAAATATGAAGTACCACGAACATCAGATAATTTAAGCGTTAATGGTTCTCTATCGCCAAAAGTTAGCACCAGATGATCTAAGTCGCTTAAAATTGTATAGCCATTAATAGCTAGTCCACTGCTAGATTCATAATCGCCAATTGCCGTTCCTACACAATTATGCGCATCAAGACTGCCACCAGTTGCCCCTGTCCAAGAACCACTTGAAAGGAAGGATGCATTTAATAATGAACCAGCAGCAGAAACATATTCATGTCCAAAATTGATAAATGATACTTTATGTTCAACTTCAAAGACTGCTTCTAATGTTAAATCAGAAGAAACTGGTGTATTGAAATTAAATAATGTGTCGCCATTATACCAGCCCACAAAGATATCATAACCTTCAGGAATTTCAGGATCTAGTGGTCTAGCAACAGTATAACCATCACCTACAGAAACAACTTCACCATATTGCACACCATCAACCATGAAAGTTACATCATGATTAATATTGGTAGCATAATTAAATAAAATATTTATATTATTGTTGATTGTATAATAGATAATCTGTTCATTATCAAAATCAATTGCTAAGATATCATTTGATGCATGTTCATTTGAAAAAACATAAGAACTGCTTAAATAATAAATACCACTTGCGCCACTAGTTGAAGCAGCATTATTACCAATAGTAACACTTGCACTATTTGGTTCATTTTCACTTAACAATTCAAAATCTTGAACTAAACCATTTGTATTACTGTAGTTATTTGAAACAATAGTAGACATTACATTATTAGTAGTATCTTTTGTTGTATAGTATTTGTCATAATATTCATCAAGTGAGGAAGCAAAACTTGTATCAGCTACATTGCTTACTGTTAATGTGCGTTCATTTGCACTATAGTGTTCAACAACAACCAGGTCAGCTTCAACATATACAAAACGAACATTAAATGTATTGGTAAGCCCTAATGCACAAAGCTGTTTTCTGCCTGTTGCAGAACTTGTAAATAACTCTTTAGTTGTTGAATTAAAATATACAGCCGATCCTGTAACACCTTTTAATACATAATCGCCATAATAAATATCAACACTATTTGTTTTATTAGTAGAAGTACCACTTTGTTGATAACGGTTTTCTACAGAACTTGATTTCTTAGATGCTTCAGCTGGTGAATTAAATGATCCACAAATCGCATAGCCACCATAATTATTTCCTGCAATTGTCTTACCATTTTGGAAGAATTCTGCAGTTGATGAGGCTGTGCCTCTTGTCCTTCCTAGACCAGTAACAACAGAAATAGAATTACTGTATCCATCTTCAGGTTCACGATAAAAGTCAGTTGAATCAAATGATGCTGCACTTACTTTATTTGGATTAATAATTAATGTTGTAAATGCCAACATTATTGAAAGTGCAACAATAAGTAAGGATTTTATTAAGCTTTTAAAATGTTTCATAGCTTGCCTCCTGAACAAAACATCTATTAACAGTTATATACACTATTATTTTATTATATCTTTTCATAGATGCCCAAAATAAATAGCCACATTGTGGCTATTTATTTGGCTATCCAAATCGAAACACGCTGGCTTTTATAAGAAGGATTTTTAGGAACAACAACTTCCTTCTTACAAGGAGCAGGAGCCTTAGGGTTAGAGTTCGCTTTATATAAATAAGCGATTATAGCAGCTTTAAGATTATCAAGGCCATCATTGTTGATGGACCTTGTATCTGGGTCAAAGACCCAACTACCATCAGATTTCGAATACATCATTGAGACATATTCACATCCGTAATAAGACCAACGGATTTGAAGCGACAAGTCAAACGCTTTAACAGAAATAATTTTTACATTTGTCATTTTAAAAGACCTCCTAGAATTTACAACAAGATAGACTTATCCTGTTGATATTCTTATGTGAGGTCTTCGTAATGCTTAATATTACCACATAAAAGTGGTTTGTAAATAGTTTTTTGTTAAATTATTTAATTTTTTTAACGTCTTTTACATCAAATGCATTAGTGATAGCAACGATTGTTGTATCAGGGTGTTCAGCAGCTTTAATCTTCTTAATATCAAAACTTAATAATAGATCGCCTTTATTAATCTTATCGCCAGCTGCAACATGAGACTTAAAACCTTCACCATTCATGTTGACAGTATCAATACCAACGTGGATTAATAATTCGATACCACCTTCTGATTTTAAACCAATTGCATGATTTGTAGGGAAAACCATCACTACTTCACCATCAAATGGTGCATATACTTCACCCTTCTTAGGTCTGATACCAATTGAAGGTCCCATAGTCTCTTGAGCAAACATTGGATCTTCGATTTCAGCAGCAGGAATAACTTCGCCATAAACTGGTTGAATTACTTCGCCTTTATCGCAGCTTAATACAACAGCATCAAGAGGTTTTTCTTCTGCAGCTTCTTCTTTCCAGATGATTGTAGTTAAGACGAAAGAAATACCAAATGCGATAGCTAAAAGAATTGTATAAAGTACAGGCTTGTTGATGATTAGATAACCAGGAATACCTGTAATACCATAAGATGTAGCACCTAAGCCTACTAATGAACCAAACATTGCAGCAATAGCACCACCAATAGCACCACAGATAAATGGTTTAGTGAAACGCATATTAACACCAAAGATTGCTGGTTCAGTAATACCTAAAGCAGCACTTAAAGATGATGGAATTGCAACGCCTTTAGTCTTAGCATTTCTTGTCTTTAAACCAACAGCTAAACAAGCACCGAATTGAGCGAAGTTAGCAGCAGAAGCGATAGGCATCCAAATATTTAGATTGCCAAATTCTGCACTAGATAACATACCTGCTTCAATAACGTTGTACATGTGGTGTAGACCCATAACAACAGTAAATGGATAGATAGCACCCATTACTAATGATCCAATACCATATCCAACTGTAATTAGCCATTTAGCAAATGTAAGAATTGCTGTTTCAGCAGCTGAGAAGATTGGACCAACAATTGTAAAGGTAATTAACAATGTTAAAAATACAGTTGTGATTGGTGTTACAAATAGATCAATCATCTCAGGAACTTTCTTATGTAAGTAATTTTCAATCTTACACATCAAGAACACCGCAATCATTACTGGGATGACGTGTCCTTGATAACCCAAGACATTTATTTGTCCTAATGTATAACTACCGATTTGTAGATGGCCAAACAAATACCATACATCATATCCATTAGCAGCATTCCAGCCATTAGTTAAGGCAGAGTGAATCATTGCCAAACCAACAACACCACCTAAGAAGATGTTGCCACCAAATACTCTTGCAGCAGATACTGCAACAAGAACTGGAAGATATGCGAATGCAGTATTAGCAACCATATCAAGGAAGTTATACCAATCAGTTCCTGAAAAACCAGGAATTGCTTTACCTAATGCTTCAACAACACCCATCAATAAACCAGATGCAACGATAGCTGGCAAAATTGGTACGAATACATCACCAAGAGATTTAATCATTCTCTTTGGTAAAGACATATTGGCAGCAGCAGCTTTCTTCACATCATCTTTAGTAGCAGCAGTTAATCCAGTAATACTTAAGAATTCATCATAAACTTTGTTTACTGTACCTGTACCAATGATAAGTTGTAGTTGTCCATTAGAATTGAAAACACCTTTAACACCTTCAGTGTCTTCTAAAGCTTTGACATCCACTTTTGAATTGTCAACAATCGCCAGTCTTAATCTGGTCGCACAGTGTGCAGCAGAGGCAATATTTTCTTTGCCACCTAAGTGAGAAAAGATTTCTTCTGCGCACTTACGATAGTCTAATGCCATAAATTTCTCCTTTTTTATATCGCTAAATCAGTCCTAAATCTTCAAAAGCGTGGTATAAACCATCTTCTTTTACAGACTTAGCTATATACTGACTAATAGCCTTTAATGAATCTGACCCATTGGCCATACAAACAGAAACACCTACAGTTTCAATCATCTCTTTATCATTCATTGAATCTCCAAAACCATAAGTATCTTTTATATCAACATTTAAATGTTGGCAAACTCGTCTAATAGCCTGTCCCTTATCAAAAGCTAAGTTCATCAAATCACCATTGATACAAGCGTGTTCTTTGACATCTTGAATTGCGAAATTATAACGATCAGAGAATTTCTCTCTTGCTTCCTTTAGCTGCTCATCCTTTAAAGCCATAATGACAATCTTGTAGATATCTCTGCCATCATATTCTTTCATTGGTCTAATACCTAAAGATGATGATAAAGCTTTACGCCATCTTTCAATTTCTGAATTGCCACTTTCTTGGCCATTTAAGAAGTCACCTAAATCTTCATCACCATAGGTCATATCCTTCGCTTCAATTGTTCTAAAAACGCCATTGCGTTTTAGAATTTCCATAAGCTCATTAAATTCATCTTTGTCCATTGGCTTATCATAAATAACTTCATCACCACAGACAACATAAGCTCCACCAAGTCCTACTACACCATCAAAGCCGTATTTTAAAAGTGGTGAGAGCATGCCCATATTTCTGCCAGTGCATAAATAAACAAGATTGCCATTTTCCTGGGTTTTTCTTATTGCTTCAAGTGCACTTTTAGGTGGTACATTTTCTCCTGCTTCAGTAAGTGTACCATCAATGTCTAAAAAGATAATTTTCATATTATTTATCGTATTCCTTTAATAGCCAATGGAAGTCATGAGCTTTAATATATAATTCTTCAATCTTATATGAATTGCCTCTGATTAAATCTTTAAATTCTTCATGTTCATCTAAATATAAAACCTGATCATATTTAGAGAAATTAAAGAATGTTAAAACTTTTTGGCCATTCATATATCGACCAATACCTAATACATGAGGATTATTTGTGTTAATTAACCATGTATCAGCAAAAGTATCAAAACAATCATATTGTTTTCTTAATGTTCTTAACTTCTGAATACCTTGATAAATCTTACCAACAGGATCATTTAAATCATTGCGTTTTTTTGCATCTTCCCAATTAAAATCACCACGATGTAAATAACGCGAATCATCAGCTTTCAAAGGATCATTATGATATGAATAATCATTCTTTAAACCAATTTCATCACCAGAATATAATACTGGAATTCCCGACTGGCTAAGTAAGAAAGCATGCAACGTCAAATCAAATCTAATCGCATCATCAATCAATTCCTGATTGTTTTCTGCTTCACCAGCTTCTAAGCCCACAAATGAAGCAGTCATTCCAACTAAACGGGCATCTCTTAATCGTGGATCATCATTGTATAATTCTCCACGTGCTTTTGAGGCATAACCCCTACCAGTTAAATAATCATTCAAATATTTTTTGTGGTCTGCTTCTTCATAACCAAATTGTCTTAAAAATTTATAATCAAGTCCCCAGCCAACATCATCATGACAACGTAAATAATTCAAGAAAACAAAATCTTTTGGTAAAGAGAAGACAGCTTGCAATTGATTAGCCAATAATGAAACATCTTCACAGGCAACAGTATGCCATGTTGAAGCCATAGTTGTGACATTATATAACATGTGGCATTCTGGTTTTTCCGTAGTACCAAAATAAGGCGCAACTTCTTTTGGTTCCATAACTACTTCACCTAATAATAAAGTGCCAGGGCATACCACTTCACTTATCATACGCATCATTCTAACTAATGTATGAACTTCAGATAGATTGCGACAATTAGTGCCTATTTTTTTCCATATATATGGCACAGCATCTAAACGAATAATGCCCACACCATGATTGCACAAATTAAGCATATTAGCTGTCATTTCGTTGAACACTTCTGGATTGGCATAATTTAAATCCCATTGATATGGATAGAAAGTTGTCATAACAACTTTGCCAGATTCTTCATTATAGGTAAAATTACCTGGGGCTGTTTGAGGGAATACCTGTGGAACAGTTTTTTCATATTCATTAGGAATATCCCAGTTATCAAAGAAGAAATAATAATCTTGATACTTCTTATCTCCGCTTTTAGCTTTTTTAGCCCACTCGTGTTCATCAGATGTATGATTCATTACAAAATCTAAACAGATATCAATACCATTTCTTTGACATTCTTCTGCTAGATCTTTTAAATCTTCCATAGTACCTAAAGAAGCCTTAACTTTTCTAAAATCACTGACAGCATAACCGCCATCATTCTTGCCACTTGGCATATCCAATAAAGGCATTAGATGTAAATAATTGATACCTGTTTCTTTTAAATAATCTAAATGTGATTTAACCCCTTTTAATGTTTTAGCGAAACAACTAGTGTACATTAAATCACCTAAAATATCATTTCCTTTATACCAGTTAGGATCAGCTATTTTTTCTTCATCCCATTTTTTTAATAATTCATCTCGCTTGTTATATTCTTCATACATCATCAAACACAAATCATCAAAAGCTTTATAATCATTATAAAGTTCAATATAAAGCCATTTTAATTCATCATAACAAGCAGCCAAACGCTCTTTAAATTCTTTGTCCCACTCTTCTTTAATCATCTTATTTGCCCTTTAAAAATTCATCTATCTCGAGTCTAGTTGGCATAACTCTTAAAGCGCCTTTTCTTTTTGAAACTAAAGAAGCTGCCCCGTTGGCATAACGCAACATTTTTTCTAATTTATCTCTATCAAAATTATCAAGACCATTTTCTAATACGTGATGTAAAACATTTCCCATAAATGTATCGCCACAGCCCGTGGTCTCAACGGGACCTTCTTGTAAGAAAGCTTTAACTTCTACATATTCATCTTTATAATAGGCTCTTGAACCATCAGGCCCTAAAGATAAACATAATAATTTAATATTTGGATAATGGTTTCTTAAATCTTTAACAGCTTCATCATAATTATCCTTACCGGTAAACCAAAGTATTTCATTATCTGAAATCTTTAGAATATCAGCTTGTTTTAAACCTAAATCAATATAATATTTTGCTTCATCCAAACTGTTCCATAAAGGTTCTCTTAAATTTGGATCAAAAGAAATAATCTTATTATTTTCTTTAGCAATCTTTAAAGCCTTAAATGTTGCGCTACGAACAGGTTCATCCGTTAAAGATAAAGAACCAAAATGGAATATCTTGCAATTCTTAATTAATTCTTCTTGTACTTCTTCTTCTTTAAGCATCATATCAGCACCAGGCTTACGATAAAAAGAAAAATCACGGTCACCTGTACTAGTCTTAGTGACAATGGCTAAAGTTGTATGAACATCATTATCTAATAACAGGCCTTTTGAACAAATGCCCTGTTCTTCTATTGCTTCTTTTAATCTGCGACCAAAACCATCATTGCCTACTTTTCCAATAAAAGCTGTTTTATTCCCCAAACGTTCTAACATTGATAAAACATTACATGGTGCTCCTCCAGGATTGGCTTCTAGTTCAAGATTTCCTTGTAAAGAAAGACCGCTTTCAGTAAAATCAATCAACAATTCGCCTAAGGCTACAACATCGTACATAATTATTCCTTCCATTTACTTGTATTAATTTTATCATTTATGTAAGCGTTTTTATTGAAGAAATACTTTAAGAAAAAAGATTTAATAGAAGTTTCTAAGATATTAACATATAGATTACTCTTCTAAGTATTAAATAGTAGCATTTGCACTGACGCTAGAAATCTCTGCATTAATTGTTTCAACAGCAACGAAAAACACTGTAAGCACAAAAAAGCGATTAATAATCGCTTGATAAAGTTTTTAGTCATAAAACTCCTTTCTATCAACAAATTAAAAGACACTTTATGTGTCTTAGTAAGTTTACAAAATTTAAAAGTGAGGAAACACTCCAATGGGAATGAGTCCTCACTTTAATGTTTGGTTTTTCTGTTGCTTGCCAACCGTGTACGCCCGAAGTTACACATGAATTTCTAAGACGCCCCTCTTAGCAGGCATAGGTGCCCGAAGCCCTATATGAATTTCAAGTTTTTAACGAGCCAAACCTCGCAGTATTTTTTGCTTTATTTAATACCTAGTTCTTTGTGAAAGTATTTTAAAGAAGTGTATTTATATCTTCTTTCATATTCCTCTTTATCTAATACTTTTGTGTTTTTATGATGGCTAATATAAGTGTCGATATAGTCACTTATTTCCGCCATAATTCTAACTTGTTTTAAAATAAGTTCGTTATATTCGTCTTGATCTATTCTAGGATAGTTTATTTTATCAACATATTTATCATCAACTAGAATAATACTTTTTGAATAATCTATGCCAGACTTTGTTCTTTTTGATCTGGCTGAATTTTTAAAATGATAGCAATTATTGTGTCTTATTTTGCTTCTAAAAGGAGTACCAACCAAATAGCCAGACTTTGTTTCAAAAAGAATAATAACATATCCTCTTTTTTGATTTGAAAGAATGTCAACATATTTGTTAGACGGATAATCTATATAATATTGAGAATTAAGCAGTCTTAATTCAAAATCATATTCTTCCAAAATGCTACCATCCTATAAACAAGGCGTCATTGTTTAGACGCCTTTAATAATCATCGCACGGTCACTTTTATTTTATCGATGTGTCAGTACCGTCACACATCATCATCGCTTGGTTATTTTTATTTTACCGTCGTGTCAGTACCGTCACACGACATCATGCTTTGCGATGGGGACATGCCCTAGAGATTATATCTCCATATTTATTATACAAAAAATATAATAAATAATGTCAACACTTTTTTGTTATTGTGTTCTTTTTAATCTATATAACTTATTGGTCTGCCAATTAACTTCACATATTCTTCAAGAGTTAATTGGTTTGGATCATTATAGAATGCTTCGATAGCATCATCATCTATATAATAAGCATAATAATTTCTTACACATTTGCCAAGATAGTCTATTTCACAATAGCAGCCCCATTTATCAGTTGCCTTAAAGTAAGTATTTGTTCTAGTAATTTCCCAGGTGCTTGCGTATTCACTTTGTTCTACTCTGTTACACGTATCATTAAAGGCATCAAGTGTCCAACTACTTACTTGTGAATAGTCGTAATAGTCTTCAATATCTCCGTTATCATAGTTTGTTTTTGTGTGTGTTGGTTGGCCTGGAATGAATGTAGCAGCAATTGGGTGTTCTTTAGAATGAACAGAGTAATAAATTTTTCTGTATTCAGGCTCACTCACGGTTAAATCTTCGTTTAAATTGTACGGGTTGAATATGTAATATCCGTAAGGGCATCCTTCCACGATTTTTTCAACATTATAGGCTGAATAATTTATGTCCATAGCACGAAGTACTGCTTGTTCAGGGGTTTCATTGTCTAAATCAAATCCTTCAGGAATTAGACTTAAGAGCCTTTGGAAAGTTGCTTCCCTGGCTTCTTGGGTTTCTAAGTCCTCAGGAACCATATAGAACGGGATTACCCTATCAGAAAAGGTAATGCCAAACCCATACTTGTTGTAAAACTTACCATTTTCATCAACATAAGCGACCACACTTTGATAGTATGCGTACGTATCTTCGTCTTCACCAGACTCTTCTAAAGAAATCGTCTTGTTATTTTTTATTAATTCTATTAAATAATCGTTAGTAGACATGTCGTATTTTACAGTTGAAGTCTCGTCTTCAGGGTTTTCAACTTCATCAGTAGTTTCTGGGACTACCTCTTTTTGAAATATAGTACCCTTACCTAGTTCGGTTGTTGCCAGCACAACTACACCGATACCTGTGATTAGTAATACTGATACTAAGATTATCAATAATGTTTTTGTTTTCTTTGTCATAATGTTTACCTCTTACTTTTATTATATGTTAGGAAACTGCACGCCACATGCTATCGTGCTTTTAAAAAGTCTAAAGAATCTAATAGCATATTTTTGTTTAAACTATCTATTTCGTTTTTATCATCAATAAAGCTATCAATATCTTCAACTATTGAAGCTATATCAACTTGTTCAAATCTTTCTTTCAATAATTTCTTAATTTTTTCTTCAGTATAATATGTAGGTTCTGCGCCTAAAGTGTTAGCTAATTTATTTTGTAAATATTCAAGATTATAAGTTGCATTGATTCTTAAATAATACAAATAATCATAGTAGTCTCTTCCTTTGACTCTATTTTTCCAATTTCTACATATCAACGCATGTATTTTTCCAGAAAATAAGGAAGAAAGATCATAAGATATGATGTTTCCATGGTTTGGTGAAAACATAACATTATTTTCCAAAATAGCTCCTTTTATATAAGTGGTATCTACTTCTAATTTTATTGATAGTTGTCTTTCTTTATTTATGCTAACTCTATTTTCAAAATACTCGTTTAATAAATCATATACATCTATGTTTATATAACGACGTTTTATGTCATTGTTGTCATACGTCTCTTTTTTTCTTATTGTGCCATTTAAGCCATAAGAATTTAATTCACTAATAAGTGTATCCTCATAATAGTTTAAATCAATATCTGTATTATCAGTAATAGCAAAATCAAGGTCTTCAGAAAATCTTTTTAAACCATGAAAAAGCCTTAAACATGTTCCGCCATAAAAGGCTACCTTTTTAAAGAAACCATTCTTATATAAAGACAACAATAAAATTTCTTGCGCTAATTCTCTTAAAGAATTAATTCCTTTTTCTAAACTATCCACATTATCATGTTTAAGCCTTTGTAAAATAATTCTATTTATCATTATTTTCTCCTCTATCAATCTGAATAATATATTTCTTTAATAGTTTTGTGTTAGAACAGTTATATAAATCACACAATAATAACAGCTCTTTATGATCAAGTTCATCAAACACAATTTCATTTATTCTTAAATCTTCAAACAACAAAACAATCAAATCTTTAATTGATCTTACTCTAGGTACTTTATACAACATGTCAGTGAGACATTTTTCCTTGCTGGCAATTTGAAAATGGTATTTACCGTCAGTGATGGCTTCAACACTATAAGGAAATGCATTAACTGGTATATCTTTATATACAAAATGACCAAAACTATTTGTATAGCGTTTAGTCTTATTCTTTTTAAATGTTGCTGAAGTAATAGACACTACTTTTTCTGGAATCATTCCGTGATATGAAAGAGCACTTTCAAATGATATATATGATGGTGAATAAAGGTATTGAGCAATCACAAAAGGATTTGTATTAAGTTCATCTGCATATATGCCTCTTTTTAATTTAATTAATTTCTTGTTTTTTTCTTCGCGGCCTATTTTGATATAAGGATTCTTATATTTTCTATATTCAAATAATAAATCGTCAATTGTCTTTATCATGTTTCCTCCAGTTACTATACATATTATATAGTTTTTGGAGTAAATATACAATAATTATGTTCAAATTTCTTATTTTTTATTCAATATTGTATTTTTTCTTCTAAATGCACTACTTTTTTGAAAGATTAATATTTTATAAGAAAAACCTTGGCTTATACCAAGGCATATTATTTTTTTACCGTCTTTATATCTCCATCAACATACAGAACTTTAAATTCCATTGGTTCATCAATTATAGGTTTACCAACTTCTAGCATCTTATCGTGTCCAGGATAGATATATTTAGCTTCTTTGATAATTCTGTTTTTTGTTTTCATACTCAAATCATTATCAATAGTCATGAGTGGAATATCACACCACATTTCAAATCTATTCTTGATAGCATCTGAACAGATAATAATATCTTCATTACATTTAAGACCAATTAAGCCTTTTGTATGCCCTGGCAGTTCAATAATTGTAGTATTAGTTGTAAGCCTATCTCCTTCTTTTACAAAATCATATTTCATATTATTTTTGATATATTCATATGATTCCAAACAGATATAATGATCAATCGGTTCTTTCATACTGTTCCATTCTTCTTCACTTAAATGGAAAGTAGCATTCTTAAATAAAGATACATTGCCAACATGATCAAAATGCATATGAGAAATTATTACATCAGTTATATCATCACATGTAAGGTTTAATTTATTTAATGAATCTTTTAATTGAGAAATAGAACCTCTAATACCAGTATCGAATAATATGTTCTTGCCATCTTCTCTAATTAGAATTACACTACAGTATCCAATAATACCAAATTCTGTTTTAAAGTTTTTGCCTTCTAATAATACGTTTATTTCTGCCATATTATATTCCTCTAATAATTATATTTTAATCAGTCGCCGATGCCATAATAATGATAAAACGACCAAGAGATTTATCATAAATTGTCAAACACAACGTGCCCCACCACTCATGCCCATCATCAAAATAATCAGACCAGTCAGTATTCCACTTAAACACTTCTAAATCATCAATTCCCTTTGGGAATAATTCTCTATTAAAATTCATAAAATCTTTATCTGTATAATAATTCTTATGTGGTGGATTTAAAAAAGCATCACGATAATTCAGATTTCCTTTTTCACATTTATTAGAAAATAATTCAAATGAAGAAATTCTTTCACCTTTGGCTGATTTAATATCAAATCTCCAAATAGATAATTTCTCAAATGTATTCTTTAGTGCTTTTAAATGTTCTTGATAATCATGTTTATCATCATAAACAATATTAAGATCAATAACTAAATCAGGATACTTATCTAATAATTGATTTTTTGGCTCTTCGTATTGAATAGGACAAACATTTAAATCTTCTTGTTTATTTAATTCATTATTTTCAGCATTATGTAATAAGGTATCGGTTACAATCTTATCAACAAGGGCCTTACGATTTTTATAGCCATAAGGTATCGCAACAACTGTATACCATTTTCCAGGATAATCCCAAAGCTCTTGAAAATAATCTTCAACTGGATGAGAGTCAATTACTTCTGTAATAGTGGAATTTGTTTTTCTTACAATAGATAAGGCTTCATTATGAATTTCTTCTCTCAATTGTGAAGCATATTCTAAATCTTGTTTACTATATTTTGTCATAGTTATATTTATCCTTTGACTATTCTTCCGTCAGTTTCTTCTCAAAGTCCGGTGGAATAAACTTGCCTACAAAGTTGAAATAGTTTCTATCTCCTGCATGTGCAACGTTATAGAAGATAATATATAGCAGAAAGAATACATTTAAATCTTGAAGAAAACAAGATTATTCATTAGACTGTGGGACAAAACTGGCCTGCAAAAGATTGTTTTGCGCTTATAATTTGATTCATTTATCTTTAATTTCAACCTAATATTCACAAATGTTATTTTAAATAAATTATAATCAACCAACTTAAGTAAATGGAGTATATATGAATGTGCGTTTTTCAACCAGAAATTTCACTTACTCTTATTTTTTTGATCATATTTATCTTTATTTAATAATCCTTCATGTCTTGCAACTATTAAAGAACCAACGATATCACATATTGCATTATTGGCTGTTCTTACAAGCCCAGCAATAACTTCGATACCTAACACCATCGTTATAGCTTCGGATACTGGCAATCCTAATGTTCTTAATAAAGCTGATAAACAAATGATTGATGAGCCCATAACTGGTGGAGCGCCAGCTGATAACATAAAGATTGTAAAAGCCATTGTAAAGTAAACTGGCAGATTTATAGGCAAACCATAAAGTCTAGCTAAAATAAGCCCAAAAACAGCCATATAGATAGTTGTACCATCCATATTTACTGTAGCTCCTAAAGGAATAGATAAGGCATATACTTTTTTATCAATGCCAATATCATCACAGAATTTCATATTCAAAGGAATTAGAGCACTACTAGATCCTGTGCCAATAATTTGTGGCATATAAGGCAAATACTTCTTGGTAAAGACTAGCGGTTTTAAGCCACCTACAAATCTTAATAATAAATGATAAAAAATTATCATCACGATAATAGTTCCTAAGTAAATCGCTATACCAATAGCGATTGGTTTGCCCATAGCCGTTTCATTACCGCTTCCTGAAGATAATACTGATTTTGAAACAATACAGAAAATCAAAATGGGAATAAGGCTTACAAGTGAATTGGTCATTTTTAAAAATACTTCATTACCAGCATTGATAAAATCTTGTATTGGCTTTGCCTTGTTGCCAATAGCAGCAACGGCAACACCTAAAAAGATGGCTAGAAATATTATTTGCATCGTATCACCATTTAAGAAAGTTTTAATAAAATTATCAGGCACAATATTTAATATTGAATCTTTAAATGATAAACCCGTTCCCATTTCAAGTGAAGTATCTAAAGGTAATGAAGTTGTACCATAGTTATAAGGCTTAAATATTTCGACCATTGTAAAACCAAAAAAAGTAGCACAAAGAGTTGTCATCATATAAATGCCCATTAATTTTCCGCCAATTCTACCAAGTTGAGCAATATTGCCAAAGCCCGTGATGGCACTAGCAATCGAGAAAAACACAAGTGGTGGTATCAACATATTCAAGCAATTCATAAACAAGGTTTGACCTGATTCCATGATCTCTTCAGCTATCCACTTACTAGTTTCCATTGATGTAAAGTTTTTAATTAATAATGACAGCAACAAGCCCGCAAGGCCCCAAGCTATCAATCGATAAAGAAGTATATATCTTGATTTATAAGCAGTTATCGTGATGATATTAGTATTCTTGTGGTGCCTAGTTTGAATGTCTTCCGCAAAAGACTTCATCAGAGCTTCTCTTATTGGATCATAGTCGCTTACTGATAATGGGTCAAAGGCTTCGCCCTTAGAGACTATTTTTATCTTAAATATTCCACCTAAATAACTTGTATTAATTGTAATAGTGTCCTCATTAGTATGTTCAATTAGCGTCATTAAAGTTTCTTCAACCATTAAAGATGCTCTATTTTCTTCACTCTTTTTAAGCTTATGTTTTTTAATTTCTGAATTGATAAAACTTAGAATCTCTTTTAAATCCTTTTTAAAAAACTCTTTTTTCATAATTTACCTCAAGTAAAATTATAACCTAAAAAATCCTTAGCTAAGGACTTTAATTCTAGATAATCTTAATAAAAAATGTTGCTTTAATAATTGGATATTTATCTTTCTTTCTTCTTAAAGAATAAACAAGAGCCAATAATATTTGTTTATGTCTAGGTTGAGTTATCCTACGAAAATATATTTGAATGTAAAATTTGGAATATATTTAAGTGTAGAATGACAGTTCTTACTATTCCCACTCAATAGTACTTACGAACAAATAGTTTAAAAGCGATGAAAAGCAATATTGTTTTTATCTTTTTTAAAGTCAATATCAAATATTACTGATTCAAAACAATTGATCAAAGTAGTACCACTTGGATGATTAATAATTCTTTGAAAATTTCCATATTCTCTATGGATATGCCCATGTAACATTATTTTTGGTTTATATTGATTTATTAAATCTTCAAACACTTCAAATCCTTGATGAGCAATATCTTCTTGATCGCCATATCCTTTAATTGGCGCATGAGCTACAAGTATGTCAAAACCATTATTACTTTTAATGTTCTTTTTAATTCTATTTACTCTTTTTTTCATTTGTTTTTGGCTATACATATTTATTGCTTCATCACTATATTTGTTTGATCCTCCAAGCCCTAAAACTCTAAGATCATTCAATAGGAATAATTTACCATCAATATTTTCACAACCCTCTGGATAATAATTATCATTAAATCTATCATGATTACCATTTACATATAAAAGAGGCTTGTTTATCATTGTCACAAGAAATTCTAGATAGTCTTTTTTTAAATCACCACAGGCAATTATTAAATCAACACCTTCAACTTTTTCGGGTGCATAATAATTCCACAATCCAAGATCTTCTTTGTCAGATAAGGCCAATATCCTCATTTTATTTTTTAACTCTTATTCCACTTACTTCAAATAGCTTTTGACTTCCATCATTAAGTTCACTTATTTTTGGTATTATACCGACAATGTTGTCGTTTAACCAATCCATGCCAATTATTTGTTTATAGTCTAATGTTTCAAATTCTCTTGCGATTATTCCTTCTTGACTAATTAGCTTACCCTCAAAGATTGAATAATATCCAGATATGATTTCGTTTTTAAATCCATTGATAGTCTTTAAAGAATAATATGATAATTCTTTTGATAATCTTATATCTAAAACACCTTCTTTAATTCCCCACCAATATAATGATGCTATATCATTTTCATTAATCTCATTATTGCCATAAATAATTGGTTTGAGAATTAACTCATAATATTTGCCCCACTTAAAATAAGCACTTCCATAATTCGAATATGTTCCATCCTCATTTATCTTATATACTCCATAGGTCGCATTTTCTTCTTCGCTATCTTTTCCAGATATAACTTTAATATCGTTTTTTAATATAAAGTTGTTGTAATCAAAATCTTTTTTGCCGCTCCAATCAACATAAACTAAGGCTTTAGGATCAATTGTTGATACGCCAAGGGCAAAAGCATTTAAATTTGCTATAGTTCCATAAACTGGTGCATCAGCTATATAGGCAATTTTATGATTATCAGCTAATTGAGCAGCTAAAATACCCATCAAAAACTTTGCTTCAAACATTCTTCCATAGTATGTCGCAATAGCGTTACTTTTAATATTTAAGGCACAATCAAAAAACTTTATATCTTTATGTTCAAGCGCCTTATTTAATAAGCTGTATACAATTGTTGAAGAGGTTCCAAAAATAACTTTAGCACCCCAAGAAATCGCTTCATCTACTGCTTTTTTTACAGCATTATCGCTATCGCAATTAAAATAATTCTTACATAATACAATATTTTCAAAAACATTATTTATATAATTCGCACCCTTAACATGTTCTTTTATCCATAAGGCTTTTTCATCATCATTATGAATGAAAGCTACTTTTAAAGGATGCTTTTCATCATAAGGTGGTTTGTTAAATAAATGTAGTATATCCCAATTTTTTTGATTATATGAGGTGCTTTTTAAAAGAAATTCATTGTTATCACTACTTAAAAACTCATTCCACATTAAATTCATACGATTCTCTAAGATGTTTCTCGATTTGTCTAGTAAAGAATCAATTGAATATGTTTTTAAATATAAAAGGAGTCCATCGGCAGCTGTCATTGACAATTGATATCCACCCTTTTCCATAAAAATGGAATAAAATCTTAAAAATGAAGCTTCTAATTCTCTAACTAATTCAATTGGCCAAGGTGAATTTAGATCTTTATTTAAATATTTAGCTAATTCTTTAAAACCACCTTTTTTAGAAAAAACAATTTCATAGATAGGCGCTACTGAATAAAAATCTAAAAACTCATAATACAATTCATTATCGCTGTTTCTTTCTGGTAAAACTCTAATAACTTCTGCTCGAATCGCAAAATTATTAAGAAATTTCATAACCGAAACTCTTTTATTGCCTTCTATTACATAAAAGTTTTGTAGATATTCATAAACCTTTATAGGCTCATTGATGCCTTCATTAACTTGACTTTCAAATAGATTATTCCATTTATAAGCAAATTCACTATTTTCATTCATAATAGGCATAAAGTTTTCCGCAAAAGATCTTTTTCTTAAGTTATTTACGGTGCCGACTATCATATGCAAAGGTATATCAAAAGTTCCAACATATTGTTTACTTAAAATATAAAGATTTTTAACCTCATCTTCCAAAGATTTTAAGAAAGGGTCTTTCTTTTCATTTATTAAACGGTGAAAATCTTTATCACCTAGTTTTTTAGCTATAAGATAATCATTATTCATCATAAATATATTACTAATTATTTATAAATTTGCAAGGCCAATACCTATATCCAATAAAAACTTCACTTTGGTAAAATCTTTAATAATTTAACATGATAGAAAATATATGTATGATTATTTTTGATTCATGTGATGCTTCATGTCTATTCTTGTCTCAATATAAATAAATCTTTTGATATATCTAGTATTTCTTCTTTTAATTCTAAATTGTTTAAATATTTATGAGGTATTTTATCATACCCCAAGAATGGTCCAACTATGTTACCAGTAACTGCTCCTGTTGAATCGATGTCACTATTATGATTTAAAGAAGCAGCAATAGCTTTTTCAAAATCATTTTGATATTTGAAATCTTCCATATTTCTGCCCTCTTTTTAACTAACAGCCCTAAAACATCCTGGTGGAATAACAAAAAGCCATCCTCTCATGTTTTCATGCCTTGTTCAGATTATCATTATTATTTTCAAATTCAAAAGACTTAAAAGGGACGATATATTTTGCCCCCATTAAATGTACTTTTATTCCCACTCAATAGTTGATACTTTATCACTTATAAATAGTTGATGTTTTATCGCTTTTACTTCACAACATTCTATTAATAACTAGAATTTCTCTAATTGCTTTTTTATTTACTAATCATCATAATTTAATGTTTTGTATTATTGTCGCTTTCAAAAACAATATCTTCATCATAATCATCGATTAATTCATTAACACAATTCTCATCTAACCAATCTTCTGCTATCTGATAAATCTGTTCATCATAATAATCGTAGTACTCATCTTCAATATTCATATCAAATATGGCGTTTTTAAAATTTCGATATGAATGTTTATTTTTAAGAATACCAATTAATGTATTAGATATATTCTTATCTTTAACTTGACTGGCGAAATTCATCATTATTTTATAATCTTTTATTTCAGGAATTTCCACCCAATTAGGAGTATCGATTCTATCATATAATTCATCTAAATCTCCGTCATATAACGATTCCTCTTCTGGTATAAAGACCTTTTCACCTGTCTTAATATTCATATATGCCGTACCATAACCATTTGCCATTTCAATAGCTTCAATTACATCATAGATATCAATTTCTTTTGGGTTACAATCATAATAGTCTTCAACAAGTTCGTCTTTAAAAGATGTAATATCTTTTTTAAACTCTTTTAAAACATTTTTTGAAATTCGTCCTTTTTCACACATACATTCATAAAACAACGATATGCTTACTAGATAAAAATCAATATTGTGAACACTGGCAGGAAAATGTTTTCTATTAACACAATCTTCTATAAAGCTCATAACATCAAGGCCACATCCATCTTCCATATTCTTTGGAATTCCATGCATTAGATAGTGATTTATATAATATACAACTCTAGAGATGTGCTTATCGATTATACTTTCTCGATAATTTCTCTTTATTAAAAAATCTCTAAATTCTTCAAGATAAAGATTATTCTTTTTGATGATTTTTTCATAATCATCTTTTTCTTCATCATCAATAATTACATTTTGATTATTGTCCTTAAAAAATTTATCCATTTCACCTAAATCGTATTCACCATCTTCAATCATTTTTCGCATATTTGGACCGATTGATAGCTTTATTGGACCATCATGTTTAGGTACCATAGTACTAAGCATATTAGGCTTCCAACCAAATATATTCCATCTATTAGAGTTATTTGATAATTCCATAAATAATGCCATAAATTCATTTAAAAATTCTTCTGTGAATTCAACACCTAAATCATAATTAATCTTCTCTAAGATATAATTAAGTCTATTCATATAAACATCGGTATCATAAATCATAATACAATTTTTAATTTCATTTAAAATCTTTTTAGCGCTTGGTATGCTTGCCTTTTTTATTTGATACTCTTTTTCATTAGGTCTCTTAAAATAATCTATTGATGATTGTTCATATCTATCGAAATAAATAATATCAGCTAATCTTTTACCTTTACATTTATTACCGTTTATATCAATCATCTCGATCTCTTTTTTATTAATTTTATTAGTACTTATTCCTGATGTTTTAAGATTTGAAATCAAAGATACCATTTTTCTACCAATTTCATTGTCATAAAAAACATCATGGTCAAATCTAAATAGTTCTTCTTTTGAAGGAATGTATGGTCCAAATTTTTCATCTTTATACTCTTCTAATTGATAGATATACCAAAACTTCAATTCAAATCTTCTTACTAGATATTTATTAACTAATAGTTTATTTTCTGTTTCTTCACTTGTTTCTCCTGTATAAACCTCATTTAAATTTAAAATATAAAAATCAGTATCCATTCTTTGAGCTATATCAACATAGTCATAGAATTTATTCATAGTAATGTTTTCTTTATATGATTTAAAAACATTCCATAGTACACCTATCTCTATGCAACCATACAAATTAGAAAAGCATAGCATATACCTATGCAATAATTCTCTTTCATTAAGAGTTATACCTGCTTCTTTAAACCTTTTTTCAATCGTTTTTGGTGATAGTGGATTCATAAGTTTCTCCTCTTTATAATCTATTATTAAACTTTATATATTTATTTAACTGTATCTACTTATACACTTCCGATCTATGACTAAAAGTAATCGCTAACACAATTAATTCTTTATCTTTTATTTCAACAATCAATCTATAGTTACCAACGCGATATTGCCAATAGCCGGTTTTATTTCCAGTTAATGATTTGCCCGTCGCTCTAGGATTATCGCAATTAATTAAATGGTTTAAAATCCATCCTTTAAGAAGTTTCTTTGTCGAATTATCTAATTTAGATATTTCTTTTTTACATCTACTTGAAAATACAAGCGTATATTTCATCTATTTAAAAACCTCATCAAATGTGTATGTTTTCTTACCACTTTTTACATAATCTTTATGAGCTTGTTCAGCTACTTTTAAATCATACATATCTTCTAGTTTTTCCGTTATTAAATCTCTAACATAATCAGATATGCTGACTCCTTCAAATTCAGCAACTTCTTTTAATTGTTTTTCAATATTTTCGTTAAGTCTAATTGATATCATTGCTCCTACCTCACTATTATTGTATGTCATATGTCATACACTTTCAATGTTTATAAACAAATTATTTGTTTCCTATTTTTCGGCACATTTGTTTCCTATTTTTCGGCACATATATTTCAATTTTTTATATTAATCATCAAAATTTACTCAGATTTTACTCAAAATTTTACAAAACCATCAAATAAGCCTTTATTTAAAGGCTTATTTCATATATTCGATTATTCCCACTCGATGGCACTACCTTATATCACGTATATCTAGTTGCTTATATTATATACATTTATATGCTAGTATCCTTGATTTTATATTTATTATCTCTATTTACTAAGATTTTGGGGAGCATAGAAGGGAGCACGACTTATTTGTCAGTCCTTATATAAATAGTTGCTTTGCCTTCTCCTTCTTTATTTATCAAATTTCTTTTTAGTAACATAGGAATTGCTCTAATAACTTTATCTTTGCTTAATCCAGTTATCGTTTGTAATTCTTCTCTCTTATATTTTTGATTTGCTTGCATTGAACTAAAAATTAACTCTTCGTTTTTAGAAAGTGTATTAATGTTGTATAGAGGAAGCGTAATGCTTATTGCTTGTTCCATTACATCATATATTGGCTTAGACATAGATTCTCTATATAGTTCATTTATTCTCTTTATTCCTGTAGCGAATATTTCTACAATATTTAGTCTATAAAACACATTAGAAATTATTGGATTCCTCAGTAGTGAAAATGTTCCTTTTTTGTATTGCTCTTCGCTAATTCCTTGAGGTAATCCGCCAGGTGAAGAAATAACGATTCTGTCTGGATACATTTCTACTTTAGTATTAGCGTTTACATCCCACACTCTATGAATCAAAGCATTAGCTATTGCTTCTCTATAAGCATCATATGGTATTTTCTCAACTTTTTTTCTAAAACCATTATCTACAACTTCACTAACATACTCTTCTTCAAATATCTTTAATGCTTCGTAATATTGTTTGATAATAGATTGATTATTTAAAGTTTTTCTTCTTTTTATATCGCTTATTGAAGATCCAAAAACAACAATATCTAAACCTGGACATTTGTTAATGTCTGCTAGCAATGATGCTGCGATGTTATAACCAATATCGTCATTAAATAAATTTAAGCTTCTTAAAGTATCTTGATTAAAAGTTTTGATATTTATTTTTTCTTTAAGATTTTTCTTTAATATATCAAAAGTTAAATCTTGTTTATTAGAAGCAAGTTCTTCATAATTTTGGTTCATTCCTGCTAATGTTAATCTTTTGTGTTCTAATTCATCCACTTCGATTGTAGATGAATCGTTTCTTTTATAAGTTTTACCATTATACATATAAGGAGTTGATAGGCTTTTCTTAACATATAAAGTTACAGTGGTGTCTTTATTAATCTTTAGTGTGTAATCTGGTTTTGGTTTAATTGAATCGTTTATTTGATTTTCTAGATTTAAACAAAAGTCTTTTGGATTATCAATACCCAAAACCTTATAGTCGTCGCTTATTCCAAAGATTATTTCACCATCGTGATAATTCGCAAAAGCACATACTGTTTTTAAATATGTTTTAGTTTGCTTTTCCTTATATTCTAAATATTTATTCTCTTTTTTCATCGCAACACCTCTATAAAAATCGTAGCATTTTTGCTACGAAAATGCAACGCATTTAAATACGTTGCATTTTTTATTTATATATACTGTGCTTATTCCCACTCAATAGTGCTTACTGGTTTATCACTATAATCCCATAATACTCTATTGACGCCAGGAACTTCTTTAATGATACGATCTCTGATCTTATAAAGTGTTTTATATGGGATTTCAAATGATTTGGCAGTTACTGCATCTTTAGTGTTTATCGCTCTAATGATAGCTGCCCAACCCATATATCTCTTGCCATCTTTAATACCTGTTGATTTTAAATCAGGAATTACACAAAAATATTGCCAAGGTGTTTTTTCTAATTTGCCAATCTCTTCTCTAACAATAGCATCTGCTTCTCTTAATGCGTTTAATCTATCTTTAGTAATAGCGCCAACACATCTTACTCCTAGGCCTGGTCCTGGGAATGGTTGACGATATACCATTGATTTTGGTAAGCCTAATGCCTCGCCGACAACTCTTACTTCATCTTTGTATAAGAATTTAACTGGTTCTACTAATTCAAATTTTAATGATTTAGGTAGGCCGCCTACATTATGATGAGCTTTAACACCCTTTGATTCTAAAATATCTGGATAGATTGTTCCTTGGGCTAAATATTTGATCCCTTTCAATTTCTTTGCTTCTTCAGCGAAAACATCAATAAAGATCTTACCAATAATCTTTCTTTTCTTTTCTGGATCACTTACACCTTTTAAGTTATCTAAGAATAAATTAGTTTTATTTCTATATATTAATGTTGCACCTAATTGTTTTTTAAATACATCAATAACTTGTTCAGACTCACCTTTTCTTAATAAACCATGGTTTACATGAACACATACCAGATTCTTGCCGATAGCTTTAATTAATAATGCTGCTACAACAGAAGAATCAACACCTCCTGATAATGCTAACAGGACTTTGTTGTCACCAACTTGCTTCTTGATTTCTTCAACTTGTTTTTCAATAAAAGCTAAAGCTAATTTCTTGTTTGTGATGCGTTTCATTGTACTAGGTCTTAGATCTTTCATATTCTTTTTCTCCTTATTAAATTAAAGAGTAGTCTATGCTACTCTGCTATTGCCCAACTAGGGATGTTTTTTCCTCTATTTAAGATGATTGTTTTTTGGAAATCATTGCTATTGAGGAACTTTAAGATTTCTTCTTTTTCTTCATTGGTGACGCCAACTAAAACAATAGTTGATAAGTCTTTTTCCAGCAAGTTACAACAAACAACAACACTTTCAATTGTTTCTTTCTTACTTCCCTTGAACACTTTTAACGATGTTTCAAAGTCTCCTCCTGTACTCACATGCCCATAGTCACAAGGGAAAATTAATTCTGGTAGTTTTGGGTGTTTACTACCTTTTTTGTATATAACTTGATAATCACCTGACATATAAGCGGCATCTACTTTTTGCCAAAAATAAGCATTGTTTTCAAATTCACTCATAAAAAAATGTTATCACATTTTTGCTAATGATTAAACCCAGACTAGTGGCAAGTATAAATAGAGTTTCTTTTCTTGTGTTATTATGAATATATGAAAAATCTAAAATATACGCTCATTCATCAAGATCGTGATGCGCGTTTAGGACAAATAGAAATAAATGGATATAAGATTGAAACTCCATGTTTTATGCCTGTTGGTACGCAAGCCACAGTTAAGTTTTTAGATTATCGTGATATTAAAGATATTAATGCTTCATTAATACTAGGTAATACATATCATCTATGGCTAAGGCCAGGAGAAGATATAGTTGAAAAGGCTGGTGGCATTGCTTCCTTCATGCATTATGATGGACCTATCTTAACTGATTCAGGTGGCTATCAAGTTTTCTCTTTGGCAGATAGAAGAAATATCAATGAAGATGGTGTGACTTTTAAATCACATCTAGATGGCACGACATTGTTTATGTCACCTGAAGATTCGATTCATATTCAAGAAAAACTTGGTTCTGATATCGCCATGTCTTTTGATGAATGTATCCCTTATCCTAGTTCTTATGACTATGTTAAAGATTCAACATTAAGAACACTTCGTTGGGCAAAAAGAGGATTAGATGCTCATAGTAAAGCTGACCAAGCGTTGTTTGGCATTGTTCAAGGTGGTGAATATGCAGATTTAAGAGAATATTGTGCCAAAGAATTAGTGAAAATGGATTTTGATGGTTATGCGATTGGTGGTACCTCTGTTGGTGAAGATAAACAGACACACTACAAGATGATTGATGACACGATTAAATTTTTACCTGTTGATAAGCCAAGATATGAAATGGGCATTGGCGCTGTTAATGATATTCTTACTGCTATTGAAAAAGGCATCGATATGTTTGATTGTGTATTGCCTACAAGAATCGCAAGACACGGCACACTTATGACTTCAAAAGGTAGAATAAATATTAAAAAGAGTATTTATAAAGACGACTTCTCACCACTTGATGAAGAATGCGATTGCGAAACATGTCAAAACTACACAAAAGCTTATTTAAATCATTTGTTTAGAGCCAATGAAGGTTTAGGTAATCGTTTATTATCTATTCATAATTTAAGATTCTTAATTAGAATTGTTGAAGGCGCAAGACATGCAATTAAAGAAGATCGTTTCTTGGAATATAAAAAAGATATCATTAGTAGATATCATTTTGATCAAAGAGGTTTTTAATGTTAGTAGATGAATTTGATTTTGATTTACCTGAAGAATTGATTGCTCAACATCCTACAGAAAAAAGAGATGCCAGCAGGCTTTTAGTTCTTCATAAAAATAGCGGAAAGATTGAACATAAACATTTTTCAGATATTATCGATTATCTTCATGAAGGTGATGTTTTAGTGCGCAATAATTCTAAAGTAATTCCTGCCAGATTATATGGCACTAAAGAAGAAACAGGTGCGAAAGTTGAAGTATTAATCTTAAAAATAAATGATGATGATATTTGTGAATGTCTGTGTGGCAATGCCAAAGCAATAAAAGCTGGCAGTATCATAACTTTTTCAGATGAATTAAAAGGTGAATGTCTGGAAGTAAAAGAAGAAGGAATCAGAATCTTTAAGATGATATATGAAGGAATATTCATAGAAATATTAGAAAGAATTGGTCAAATGCCTACTCCTCCTTATATTCATGAAAAATTAAAAGATAATTCACGTTATCAGAATATCTATGCTTCAATTCTTGGTTCTGCTGCCTGTCCAACAGCTGGCTTACATTTTACTGATGAATTGATTGAAAAAATAAAAGAAAAAGGTGTTGAAGTTCTAGATATCACTTTACATGTGGGACTTGGTACATTTAAACCCGTCAAAGAAAAAACAATTGAAAATCATCATATGCATTATGAAACATATTACATGTCTAAAGATGTTGCGGATAAATTAAATAAAGCAAAAGCAGATGGAAGAAGAATTATCGCTGTTGGCACAACTTCTACAAGAACTTTAGAAACAATCATGAAGAAATATGGAACTTTTAAAGAGGATAGCGGTGAAACAAATATCTTTATTTATCCTCCGTATGTTTTTAAAGCTATTGATTGTCAGATAACCAATTTCCATCTTCCAAAATCAACATTAATTATGATGATTGCTGCCTTCACAAGCAAAGAGATGATTTTATCTGCATATAAAGAAGCTATCAATAATAAATATCGCTTTTTCTCATTTGGCGATTCAATGTTCATAAACAATGAATAATTATCAAAAACACTTAAAACAAATTCAAGAACTAAAAGGAAGACCGACATTATTGCTACATGTATGTTGTGGTGTTTGTAGTGTCTATCCTTTAATATATCTTAATAAATATTTTGATATAACAATCTTTTTCTATAATTCAAATATATATCCATATGATGAATATCTTAAACGTCTTAATGCTTTAAAAGAATATTTAAACATCTTAAATAATCCTGATATAAAGCTGATTGTAGCCCCTTATGATTATGAAAAATATGATGCAGAATTAAAAGAATTTAAAGATGAAAAAGAAGGTGGCAAGAGATGCTACAAGTGCTATAAATTACGCATGGAAGAAACATTTAAGTATGGTGAAAAACATCATTATGATTATTGTGCAACCATTATGTCAATTTCTAATCGTAAGAATGCTTTATATATCAATGAAATTGGTGAAGAACTTCAAAAGAAATATCCTCATATTAAATACTTATATGCTGACTTTAAAAAAGCTGATGGCATAATCATCAACGAAAGAATGAATAAAGAATTGAATCTATATCATCAAAATTATTGTGGTTGTAAATATTCAATCAGATAAATATTCTTGTGTAATTACATTTATCATCTTGATGGTGAATGATAGCGCCATTAGCTAATTGAACTTTTAATGAGGCAATATTATCCAGATTACAAGATAAATACACTTCATGAATATTGGCGTCTTTACATTTTTCTAAAGCTAGAGCTAAAGCTTTTTTAGCATAGCCTTTATTGCGATATTCTTTTCTAATAATATAACCAATATGCCCTGCACCATTTCTTAAAGCATCATTTAAATAATGTCTAAAATTAACAATTCCAACATAATTGTCTTCATCATCAATAACCACATATTTACTATCAGGCACATAACCTGGCTTTAAATCTTGGCCTAATGAATTTTTATAACATTTTAAAACATACTCATCATATTCTTCTCTATTCATATCAAAACAAGAATTAATAAAGCCATTCTCATCTTTTTCAAATGATTTATACAAATCATAACTTAAATCATTATCCGCTAGCCAAATTTCTAATAGTCTCATTGTTCAGTATTATCTTCTTTATCTTCAATGAATTTATATTCTTCTTGTGTTTCTTTTTCTTCTTTGTTTTCTTCTTTAATCTCATCTATTGGCTCAAAAGTTTCTTCTTTTATTTCTCTTTCATGTTTAGTTTTTATTATCGCTAAGACAAAATTAGAAACAAAAGCACCTAATCCACAAATCATTAAACTTATGCCCATGATTATAAAAGATAATTCATCTTTAAATGGATTGATTAATACTAAAGCACCTATCCCGAGTTCCACAACCATCAATACCATATAGCCAGTAACAGGTTTCATACCTATTGCTTTCCCATCAAAAGCATCCTGAACAATTGTTAAAGCGCTGATGATAATCATGCTTCCAAGGATTAAATAGTCAAAGGCAATTACCAGCTCTTTAACAAATAAGAGCACAACACCAATCATTAAAATGATGGCCCCTAAGACAAAATCATTTCTTTTATAACGTTCATTTATTTTTAATAATAAATATCTGATGATAATAAATAGACCAATAACACATAAACTTACTGCTAAAAAAGTAAAGACTACTTCATTAGCTTTGGCCTTTAATGATAGTAATTTATATCCAATAAAAATATAAGTAAGACTAATAAGGATACTAACTTTTTTAATAGCTTTTAAAAAAACCATAATGTGCCTCCTTAACTAAATATATTAAAACTATTATTTATTCTTAACGAAATTCTTTATTTCCCATTTAAGTCTTCCATGTCCTTTAAATAAGCCACGGAATAGACGATATACAGTCAGCAATGGCAAAGCAACACGGTGTTTATAAAAGAATGGATATCTTTCTTTTAGATAGGCGTCATCTAATAATAAACGATCACGAAGATATTTAAAGCGATAGTTCTTATTGTTCTCTTTATCTTTTGCCATCATAATCATGATTCTGCTTTTATATGAGCCATGAACACATGATATAAACATGAATTCTAACTGTTCTTTTTCTTCTTCAGTTAATTCTTCAAATGTTGAAAATAATTTATAGGCAATCTTTCTAAAAGTTCTTTCTTTTTCTAAGATGCCTAATTTTTCTAATTCATTATTTATATAATTCCAATCAAGTTCATTCTTGCTTGTATATAAATAAATATCAATTAAATGTCTTATGCCTGCTCCATTATAAACATAATGATGATATGTATGGACAAATGAATAGATATAGAAATCTTCTTTACTAAGATGATATTCATATTCATTATTTTCATCTTTGATTAAACGTTTATTTATATCTTTAAAATATTCAAAGAATTCTTTTTCTTTTTCTTCAGAGATTAAACTGCGATGAAGTTCAAATTTAAAGATTGGCTCTTTGACATAGACGTCATGATGTTCACCATAATCGTGTTCATAACGATAGCCCTTTTCTAACATAATCTTTTTTATTTCTTCACATTTTGTCTCATCAATCAGAATATCGTTATCAGACATTTCTCTTAAATAGCCTTTAGGATAATAATCTTTCATGATTATTCCTTTTAATAGGCAATACCAGATTTTTTCTTCACTGAACGCTTGCGTGATTTCTTTTCTTTGTTGTTCAAAAAGAGTTTCTCTTCTTATTGCTTTAAAATAAGCTTTTTCCCATTTAGAATTTGGTTTTTTAAAAGCACTGGCAACTAAGGCAGATAAACGATGCCCTTTGGCTAAAGACAATAATTCTCCATCATTAAAATCATCATCTACTTTTTCATTGTTTAAAGCACAATTAATCAAATAGATCATATTTGTATAGAGCTTATTATTTAAGATATTTCTTTTCTCCATCTTAGTTGTCTCTTATAAAATTATAACTTATAATCGCTGAATTAGGGTCAAGGTTACATTTTAAGCGATATACTTTTATTTTATTTTGAAGTCGTAAAATTAATTGAATTGATTTAGCTAAAAAATCACCTTCTGCATTATGATATGCTTGTTGGACAATATCATTAAAGCCTTGTGAAAACTTAATCTCTTCGATTTCATTTTCACTTCCTCTTTGCAATAAGCAGATAGCTTTTAATGGAAGGATTTCATTGGTTCCAAAATTTTCTTTTCCCTGCCATGGAGTTCCACAGGCATAAACCTTATCATCAATTATTCTTAATAACGGCTTATCACCATTCAAGACATGGGCACCTTCTATCTTTTCTAAATAAAATCTTGTATGGGTCGTTTTCCCTGTACCTGATTTAGCAGAAAAAGCATAGGCCAGACCATCAACAGCGATGATAGAACTATGAAATAAAAAGGCATCATAATCAATTATCTTCACAACTATTTTTCGATATAAAGCTAATCTTTCTAAATATTCATTTGGATATTCAATTCTTTTTCCCTTTTCTCTTTCACTTTGAACATAAGAGATCTGTCTTTCATTTTCGATATCTTGTAAAGTGACTTCCACAGCAAAAACAGGATCTTCATCTACTTTATAATCCTTACAAAATTCTTCTGTACTTGCATAATTAGCTCTGACACCAATACATAGGCCAGCTAAAGAAATCTTAAAATCTATCATATTAAAGCATTAATTTCTTGAAGTTTATCAATTATCTTTTTTACACTATTTTCTGCCTCTTTTTCATCAATGTTGTATTTAGCCATTAACTTACTTTTTATTTCTTCAACAGTTGTTTCTTCTTTTAGACAATCAATAATAAAAGCAGCACTTTCATTTACTTTAATGACACCTTTAAAATAACCATCAAGTGGCACTAAGATAATACTGTCATTTAATTCCTGACTGATAAAATCACTTCTTAACTTCATTTTCTCTAACATTATAACATTTCGCAAAAAACGCTTGTATTTTTATTTTTTTCGTTATATTATTATAAGGCTGTTAGATCCGAAAGGATCTATATATAAAGCAAGATTATGGCACACTTGTGATTGTGTGTTAAAAAGAAGAAAGGAGAATTAAATGCCTACTATTAATCAATTAGTAAGAAAAGGTAGAACTGCTAGAACTTGGAAGTCTAAATCACCTGCATTAAACAAGGGATTTAACTCTTTGAAATCTAGACCTATCAATGTGGCATCACCTCAAAAAAGAGGCGTTTGTACCAGAGTTGGTACAATGACACCTAAGAAGCCTAACTCAGCTTTAAGAAAATATGCCCGTGTTAGATTAAGTAATGGTATGGAAGTTACTGCTTATATTCCAGGTATCGGACATAACTTACAAGAACACTCGGTCGTACTTATCAGAGGCGGTAGAGTTAAAGACTTACCAGGTGTAAGATATCACATCGTTAGAGGAACACTAGACTGTGCTGGTGTTGAAAACCGTAGACAAGGCCGTTCATTATATGGCACAAAGAAGCCTAAATAATTAAACACGAAAGGAGATTAACATGCCTAGAAAAGGACATATCGCGAAAAGAGATGTATTAGCAGATCCTATTTACAATTCTAGATTAGTAACACGTTTAATCAACAAAATCATGTTGGACGGCAAAAAAGACGTTGCGCAAACTATTCTATATAATGCATTTCAAATCGTTGAAAAGAAAACTGGTGAACAACCAATGGAAGTTTTTGAAAAAGCACTTAACAATGTTATGCCTCAACTAGAACTTAAATTAAGAAGAGTTGGTGGTGCTAACTACCAAGTTCCAGTTGAAGTTTCACAAGAAAGAAGACTTACATTAGGTTTAAGATGGATTGTAAACTACGCTCGTTTAAGAAGTGAAAAAACTATGGAACAAAGATTGGCTGCTGAAATTATTGATGCATCTAATGGCGTTGGACAATCTGTTAAGAAGAAAGAAGATACACATAAGATGGCAGATGCTAATAAGGCGTTTGCACATTTCCGCTGGTAATTTAAGGAAAGGGAGTTTATGGCAAGAGAATATAGCTTAGAAAACACAAAAAATATTGGTATCATGGCTCATATTGATGCTGGAAAAACAACGTGTACTGAACGTATTCTTTTCTTTACCGGCAAAACTCACAAAATTGGCGAAACCCATGATGGGGCAAGCCAAATGGACTGGATGGCTCAGGAACAGGAAAGAGGTATCACTATTACTAGTGCTGCTACTACTACATTCTGGGCTGGCAGTAAGGGACAATTCCCTAAAAACAGAATAAACATCATTGATACTCCAGGACATGTTGACTTCACTGTTGAAGTTGAAAGATCTTTAAGAGTATTGGATGGTGCTGTTACGGTATTAGATGCAAAGGCTGGCGTTGAACCTCAAACAGAAACAGTATGGCGTCAAGCTAGCACATATCATGTACCAAGAATTGTCTTTTGTAACAAGATGGATGCAACAGGTGCTGATTTCAAGATGTCTGTTAAATCAATCGGTGATCGTTTAGGTGCTAGTGCAGCAGCTATTCAATTACCAGTTGGCGCTGAAAATACTTTTAGAGGAATTATCGATATTATCGAAAACAGACAATATATGTATGCCAATGACCAAGGCACAGATATCAAAGAAATCGATGTTGAAGATCAGTTCAAAGATGAAGTTGAATTACTTCGTAATGAATTATTAGAAAAGATGGCTGATTATGATGATGAATTGATGGAATTATTTATTGATGGTAAAGAAGTTCCAGTTCAAATCATCAAAAGAGCGATCAGAAAAGCTGTAATAGGTGCAGAATTCTTCCCTGTATTATGTGGATCAGCATATAAGAATAAAGGTATTCAACTATTATTGGATGCAATTATTGAATATTTGCCTTCTCCATTAGATGTACCTGCAATTAAAGGAAAATTAATTAATGGTAAAGAGGAAGAAAGAAAATCAAGTGATGATGAACCATTCGCTGCCCTAGCCTTTAAAGTAATGACTGACCCATTCGTAGGAAGATTAACTTACTTTAGAGTTTATTCAGGTGTTGCGAAAGCTGGCAGTTATGTATTAAATGCAACTAAAGATAGAAAAGAAAGATTTGGTCGTTTAGTACAGATGCATGCCAACCATCGTGCTGACATTGAAGAAGTTGTCGCTGGTGATATCGCTGCTGCAGTTGGTCTAAAAGATACAACAACAGGTGATACATTATGTGCAACTAATTCCCCTATTATTCTTGAATCAATGGTCTTCCCAGAACCTGTTATTCAAATGTCAGTTGAGCCTAAAACAAAAGCTGACTTAGACAAGATGGATTTAGCACTAGCTAAATTAGCTGAAGAAGATCCAACCTTCAAGACCTATACTGATGAAGAAACTGGCCAGACAATTATCGCTGGTATGGGTGAACTTCATTTAGATATCATCATCGATCGTATGAAAAGAGAATTCAAGGTCGAATGTAATGTAGGTGCCCCACAGGTTGCCTTTAGAGAAACAATCACTAAAGCTGCTGAATGTGAAGGACGTTTCATTAAACAATCTGGTGGTAGAGGACAATATGGTCATGTTTGGATTAAATTTGAACCAAACGAACAAGGTAAAGGATTTGAATTTGTCAACGCAATAGTTGGTGGTGCAGTGCCAAAAGAATACATCAAACCTGTACAAGAAGGCTTACAAGCTTCACTAGCAGGTGGCTTAAATGCTGGCTACCCTATCGTTGATATCAAGGCAACACTTTATGATGGTTCATATCATGAAGTTGACTCATCAGAAATGGCATTCAAGACTGCTGCATCATTAGCTTTAAAAGAAGCTGCTAAAAAATGTAGTCCAGTTCTATTAGAACCTATCATGGATGTCGAAGTAACGGCCCCTGAAGAATATCTTGGCTCTGTAATGGGAGATATTACTAAAAGAAGAGGCCACATTAATGAACAAGAAAAAAGAGGCAACGCAGTCGCAATTAGAGCCTACATTCCTCTATCAGAAATGTTCGGATATGCCACTGACTTAAGGTCATTTACACAAGGTCGTGGTAACTATATGATGCAGATGGATCATTACGCAAAAGTTCCTGAAAGCATCGCAGAAAAACTTGCCAAGAAAAACGCTTATGAATAATTGCTTATTATAACGTTTTATCTTAAAATAATAATGTTAAACAGGAGGAAAAACTTAAAATGGCAAAAGAAAAATTTGACCGTTCGTTAGAACATGTCAATATCGGTACTATTGGTCACGTTGACCATGGTAAAACTACTTTAACTGCTGCTATTACTAAAAGATTAGCAGAAAAAGGCCAAGCTGAATTTAGAGCTTATGATCAAATCGATGGTGCACCTGAAGAAAAGGCTAGAGGTATTACTATTAATACTGCTCACGTTGAATACAAAACTGCAAAGAGACACTATGCACACGTTGACTGCCCAGGACACGCTGACTATGTTAAAAACATGATCACTGGTGCTGCACAAATGGATGGTGCAATCCTAGTTGTCGCTTCAACTGATGGACCAATGCCTCAAACTAGAGAACATATCTTATTAGCTAGACAGGTAGGCGTTCCTTATATCGTTGTTTATCTAAACAAAGTTGACCAAGTTGATGATCCAGAATTAATCGACTTAGTTGAAATGGAAGTTAGAGAATTATTATCTGAATATGGTTTCGATGGTGATAATGCTCCAGTTATTAGAGGTTCAGCTTTAAAAGCTCTTGAAGGTGATGCTGAAGCTCAAAAATCTATCGATGAATTAATGGATGCTGTAGATGAATATATTCCTTCTCCAGCTAGAGAAATCGATAAACCATTCTTAATGTCTGTAGAAGACGTATTCACTATCACAGGTCGTGGTACAGTTGCTACAGGTAGAGTAGAACGTGGTGTTGCTCATCTAAATGATGAAGTTGAAATCGTAGGTATTAGAGAAACTCGTAAGACAGTTATCACTGGTCTAGAAATGTTCCGTAAACAATTAGACCAAGCTGAAGCTGGTGATAATATTGGTGCTCTTCTTCGTGGTGTTAACCGTGATGAAATCGAAAGAGGACAAGTATTAGCTAAACCTGGTTCAGTTACTCCTCATACTGAATTCGTTGCTCAAGTATACGTATTAACTAAAGAAGAAGGTGGACGTCATACTCCATTCGTAGTAAACTATCGTCCTCAATTCTATTTCAGAACAACTGACGTTACTGGTGTTGTTGAAGAAATCAAAGACAATGATGGTAACCCAATGGAAATGGTTATGCCTGGTGACAACGTTCAAATGACAGTTAAATTAATTTCTCCAATCGCTATCGAAAACGGTACTAAATTCTCTATCAGAGAAGGTGGTAGAACTGTAGGCTCTGGTAACGTTACAGAAATTAAGAAATAATTACTAATTGATTAATAAGGCTTTAATATAAAAACGACACTTTGAAGTGACCCCCTAAAGTTGGACCAACTAAAGGAGGTCACTTTTATTATGAAGTACAGTAAAGAATTTAAATTGGAATGTGTTAAAAAGTATAAGAATGGAGATTATATAGAAGATCCACCAGGGATGAAACACAATGGGTTTCGTGAGCAAATAAGAAAATGGGCAAAAGTATATGATTTCTTAGGAGAAGCTGGATTAGAACATGGCAAACCAACATTAAGCATTGAAGAAAGATTAGAATTATTTGATAGAGTGGAATCTGGTGAATCATATAGATCTGTAGCTTTTTCAACAGGAATCGGATCTGACTTATTAATCAAATGGCATCGTATCTATTTAGAAAGAGGCATAGATGGGTTAAAATCATTAAAAAGAGGTAAAAGACCATCCATGACAAAGAAACCTAAAAAAGATAAGAATAAATCTGAATTAGAATCACTCAAAGAAGAAAATGAATATTTAAAGGCAGAAAATGAATACTTAAAAAAATTAAGTGCCTTAGTTCAAAAAAGGAAGGCCCAAGAACAGAAGAAAAAATAATAGTGGTAGATGAACTAAGGCAAAGATATAACTTAAAGATTCTTTTAAGTATCTCTAAACTTCCTAAGTCAACTTACTCTTATTACCATTCAAGAAAACATCTAGAAGCAACTAATAGACGTAAAAATGAAGATGATAGAATCCTTTCTATTATTACTCCAGTATTTATGCATCACAAAGAAAGATACGGTTATAGGCGCATTATAATAGCCTTAGAAGATGAATTAAGTGGCATTAATCATAAGAAGATTCAAAGGATTATGTCTACTAATAAACTATTAGGTAAGCAACCAAGAAATAAATATCATTCATATGCAGGTGATAATGGTGCATATAAAGAAAATCTCTTATTACATAAAGAAGTAAACACTGAAACAAATAAAACTGAATACAAAAGAGATTTCTCTACATCTAAACCTAATGAGAAATGGACTACAGATGTATCAGAGTTTAAAGCGCCAGGAGGCAAGCTATACTTATCACCAATTATGGATATGTATGACAGATCAATAATTTCTTATGACATATCCATTCATCCAGATTTTAGTCAAATTAAAAGAATGATAGATAAGGCATTCAGTAATAACTCTAACTTAGAAGGATTAATCTTTCATTCAGATCAAGGGTGGCAATACCAACATAAAACATATATGAACTGGTTAAAAGATAAAGGCATACAACAATCTTTCTCAAGAAAAGGTAACTGTATGGATAATTCCTTAATGGAGAACTTCTTTGGGATTATGAAGAACGAGATGTATTATGACTATAAATATGAATCATTAGAAGATTTAAGAAAAGCTATGAAAGAATATATTACTTATTACAACGAAGAAAGAATTAATATCAAAAGAAAAGGATTATCGCCTTTAGAGTTTAGGCAACAATCCTTATCATCATAATTAAATATTTAAGTCCAACTTAGTGGGGTCACCACACTTATGTGTCGTTTTTGATTACTTATTTTTTCTTTTTTTATAAGATATCTTTGAAATATTCTTTTAAGAAACAAGATACTCCATTATGATTATTATCTTTAGTGATATTTGTAACTTGTGATTTAACATATTCTTCGCCATTTGAAACAGCGATTGATACCCCCGCTTTTTTGAGCATAGCTAAATCATTTTCATTATCACCAAAAGCCATTACTTCTCCCATCTTGATGCCCATATAATTGCTAACCCACTCTAGAGCAGCACCCTTATTGGCATTTGTAGAATTTACACAATAGATATTATCTTCGGCTTTTGTAAAGACTGTGTTTGGAAATTTAGATACTTCTTTTGTAAAGAAGTCTGCTAAATCATTATGATTAGTTAAATCAGCCGTAATCTTTACAACATGAATATCATCCATATTTAGTTCAGGATAATAATCAATGAATGGTTTAGAGTAACCTTTCATTCTGGCTCTAAAGAAATCTGACATGCCATTTATATATACATCTTCTAAAGCATACATTCTAAAGACGATTCCATGTTCATGAAACATCTTGCAGATATCTCTTGCGTATTCACTATTGATTGCTTCTACATGAATTAGTTCTTCATTCTTAAAGATGTTTGCCCCATTATTACAAATATATGGAACATCTTTTAAATTGAAATAATCAAGAATATGAAGTAACAGTTCTCTGCTTCTACCAGATGCAACAGTAAATAAGATGTCCTTTTCTTTTAATTTAGCGACAACTTCTTTTAATTCACTATCAACATTTTTATTATCGTCTAAGACTGTTCCGTCTAGATCACAAGCAATAAGTTTAATCATCAAAGACCTCATCTAATTTTTCACGTAAGAATTTATTTGATTCCAGTAGATATTCTTTCCAAGCATCAGGATGATCACACCAGAATTCACCATTAAACATTCTTACACCTAATTCTTTTAATAAGCGAATATTATTAACATAATCAGTGACACCTGTTCCCCAAGGAACACTTCTATCAACTTTTGATTTTGTTTCTTTTAAATGAGCCGCAAAGATATGGCCTTTACCAGTCAGAATATCATCATGAACTGATTTTTCATAGCCAAAATCAATTCTTGCGCCTTCTAGATTTCCAATATCTGGATAGACACCTAAATATGGACTGCCACAGATATCTACAAATTCCATACCTTTTTCAACAGTGCTGATAAATTCCCTATCCATCATTGTTTCAAAGCCCATAAGAACACCCTTTTTAGCTGCCATTTCCGTAGCTATTTTTAAGTTCTTAATAAATTCATTTCTGCTTTCTTCGTTAGCTTCTTCATAGTAACAGTCATAGCCTGCAAGCTGAATAATACGGATACCAATATCAGCTGCGAAATCAATGGCTTTCTCCATGATTTCCATGGCCTTCTCATGTTTATCTTTTCCTAAAGAACCTAAAGAATATTTTCTTTGAGCAGAAAAACACATTGTATAAATTGGTTGACCAGTCTTTTTGATTGATTTAACTAAGGCGTCTTTTTCTTCTTTAGACCAATATAATCTAGAAATCTTTTCATCGGTTTCATCAATCGATATTTCCATCCAGTCAAAGCCTGCTTCCTTACATGCGATAAGCTTTTCTTCTAAGCTTAAAGATGCTGGAACAGCTTTTTCATACATTCCAAGCAAATATTTTCTATCCTTGGCCATAATATGCTCCTGGACCATGTTTTCTTAAGAAATGTTTGTCTAATAATTCTTTTTGCATTGTTTCACATGTTCCATTTTTAACAATATATGATTTGATTGCCATCTCTGATAATGTTTCTAGAACTACAGAATTATGAACAGCATCAAAAGGGTCCTTGCCCCAAGTAAATGGTCCGTGAGAATGAACTAGCACAGCTGGCATTGTATCAGGATCTATTTTTCTATTTAAGAATTCTTCAACGATGACTTTACCTGTATTTAATTCATAATCACTTTGAATTTCTTCAACTTTCATTTTTCTAGTACAAGGAATATCGCCATAGAAATAATCACCATGAGTTGTGCCAAGTGCTGGTACATCTTTTCCTGCTTGAGCAAAGGCTACAGCATTAATTGAATGAGTATGTACTACACCACCAATGTTAGGAAAGTTCTTATAGAACTCTAAGTGAGTCATTAAGTCACTAGATGGTTTTAAATGGCCTTCAACAACATTGCCATCTAAATCAGTAACTACCATATCTTCAGCGCTCATCTTGTCATATTCAACACCACTTGGTTTAATTACTACAAGACCTTTTTCTCTATCAATACCTGAAACATTGCCCCATGTAAAAACAACAAGACCATATTTAGGTAATAATAAATTAGCTTCAAATACTTCTTTTTTTAATTCTTCTAACATTTTTATTCTCCAATATATTTATAGATTGCTGCTTCATTCTTTGTATGATTTGCCGAAAGAATATAATCATCACCATCAACATGAATCACATCAACATTAGCAGGTCCAGCTCCACATTCAATTCTTTCTAGCTGTAAGCCTTCTTGATTTGCATAAATCACAAATAGTTCAGCATCTACTCTTCTAATGCCACCTACGAAACATTTTTTGCCACCAATGACATCAAACTTTAAAGCATGAGCGAAATCTAATTCATAAGGATAATTATAGATTTCTTCTGCCTTTCCATCTTTTAAACGATAGATTTTAATTGTGTTGCCATGGAATGGTTCAATAGTAATCATTTCATCATAGCCATCACCATCAATATCACCTACTGCTGCTTCTGATGTCATGCCGTCTTTAATCTTTTCAACTTTCCAATCGCTATCTTTAGTTGGTGGAATAATTTTATATACGCCATCATCAGATGCAACATAAGAAACATTGTTTACATGGTCTCTATAATAACCGTGATTTCTAAATTGATTGTCTAATAATTGTCTTAATACAACATTACTATTTTCTAAATCAGCAGGAATTTCGCCTACATATACTTGACCAGGTCTTGTCCAGTCTTCTTTATTAGCTTTATCTCTAGCGATTGTTGTAACTAAAACATAATCTTTATCTTCAACATGGAAAATATCAAATCGATGAAGATAAGGAAGATTGAATAAATCTTTTATAATCCATTTGCCATCTTCATGTTTTCCCCAAACAAGTTTAGAAAGTGATGGAGATATCTTTAGATAGAATTCATTTACTGCAAGGAATTCTCCTTTTCTTGTTTCAAATGGAATAATAGACATACATCCGCCTCTATCTTCCCAAACATTTTCTTTTACACTAAAGTCCTTCCCTGAATAGGCATTACATGGGCTTGTAGGATTTTCTGATGCAAAGAAAATATAAGGTTTTTCATCGATAAACATATGACTAGTGCAATAGCATCTAGTAATATCATCAAGATGAGTTTTTTCAAACTTCATAATTATTCTCCACCATATTTATCAGCAACAGCTAATAATTCTTCATCGTTTTTAACAGTTAATAAATCATTAACTAAATCATCATTTGATAATAATTCAGATAGTTGCATGATGTTATTTAAATGTGCTTCTGAATCATTTGATGCAAGCATAAAGAATAATCTTGCGTCTTTTTCTGGATCATTTGGATCAAAGTGAACAGCTTCTTCTACTTTCATAAATCCAATACCAGTCTTTAACACACCAGGGGCTCCTTCAGTTGAATGAGGCATTGCAACATTTGGAATGATAACAATATAAGGTCCATACTTTTCTACACACGCAATAACAGCATCTAAATAAGCATCTTCGATATAACCTTCTCTTTTAAGTGGATTACCATTGGCTCTAATTGCTTCTTTCCAGTCTGCAAAGCTCTCCTCATAACAAGTTAGCTTCTTTTCCACTAATTCTCTTAATAACATAGTCCCTCCTAATTAATGTTAATAATTCTTATCTATATTATATCTTATAAACAAAAAGACTATTAGAAACAAATTCATAATAGTCTTTTTAAATCATTTTTTACGAAGGCAAGATGTTTACTTATCTAAGCCTGCTTCTTTGATTTTTTCTTCAATTTCTTGTTCAGAAAGTAGATTCTTTAAACCAATGATTTTAACGCCTTTGCTGGCAGCAGTTTTGAAATTATCAACGAAATTTTGTGATACAAATACTGCATCATAATTTACTGCCATACTACTAGCTGCTCCAACTGAGTTGTGGTCAACTGTAACATCGACATTTAATTTCTTGAAAACCTTAGTGATTTTCATTTTAATCATTTGGCTAGAACCCATGCCGTTTCCGCAAGCAGCGATTACTTTCAACATACTTAAACCTCCTTATAATTGATTATTCAATGCCTTTAGCAGCTTTATAAGCATCCCAATCTTCAACTACTTGGAAGTAGTGTTCTTTGTCTTTTGCATATTGAATTTGAGGAATAGCTAATAAAGCGATGACACCGATTACATATCCAACGATACCGATGTATTTTTGTAGTAAACCACCAACTAGCCAGATAGTTGAAATATCGAAGTTTCCATGCCATCCACCATATTGGTAAGTTTCGAAAATATGAGCACATACAGCACCACATAATACTTGGATAATACCAGAGCAGAATGTTAAGATTGCAGCAGCCTTTAAGCCAGAAGCTTTGTTTGCGAATACTGCGAATGTAGCATTATCGAAGAATACAGGAACGAAACCAGTGATAATTAATACTGGAGACTTGAAGATTACTAAACCGATAATTGCTAAGAATTGACCTAGAGCACCAAAGAAGAAACCAACGATTGGAGCATTTGGTGAACCAAAGCCATAAGTAGCAGCACAGTCAACAGCAGGTACTGAACCTGGTAATAATTTTTCAGAAATACCTGTGAATGATTCTGTTAATTCAGCAACGAACATTCTAACACCAAGTTGTAAGATGCTTAGATATACTGCCATGTTGAATGCAGTAGTCATTACATAGAATGGGAAGCTATTAAAGCTAATACCTAAACCACCTTCAGCAGCAGGAGTCTTTAAGAATGTTGGACCTAATACTGATAATAGAACACCAAAGAATAATAACATTAGTGTACTTGTAGCAACAACGTTGTCAGTGAAGATTGATAACCAACCAGGTAATTCAAGTTCTTCAATAGGTTTAGCGTTCTTGCCACCAATTTTAGGTGCAAGTTTGTCAACTAGCCATACACCAAACATTTGTTGGTGACCTACAGCGAAACCACCACCATCTGTAAGTTTTTGAGTGATTTCAACAGTTAAGTTAGAAGATACAGCCCAGAAAATACCAAGGATAACGCCTAACATGATAACTGCTGTAGCATCTTGGAATTGTGGAAAGAAGAAGATAATCATCCACATACCTGTTGCAGATTGTTGCATCATAATATGACCAGTAGTGAATAATGTACGAATCTTTGTAACTTTTCTTAATGCAACTAATAAAATGTTTACAAAGAAAGCAACTAATAGACCCAAGAACAATAATGAACTAGTTCTGCCAACAGCTTCTAAAGCATGTTGAGCAGCGTTTTGACCGAAGTATGGGTCAATAACAGCAGCGTTTAAGTTAAAACGCTGATTTAAACCAGCTAAGATTGGACGGAAAGTGTTAACTAATCCACCAGATCCAACGTTTAGAATCAAATATCCAACTGTTGCTTTAACAAAACTTGCATAGCATTGGTACCATTTTTTTCTTAGTAGGATACTACCAATTAAAACTAGGAAACCAACGAAGAATGCGGGTTGAGTTAAAATGTTTGTTTGGAAAAACATCCAAATGGTCTTTAAAATTTCCATGATTCCCCCCCTTTTCGTATGGATGGATATATTATACCATACTATTTGAAAGCCCTTTCAATTATTATCTATTTAAAATGAAATTTGATATTATAACTATATAAAGGTAATTCATTATGCAAGGAAAAATAAGAACTATATTAAAAGATATTGAACCAAGTGAACTTGGCTTTACAATGGCCCATGAACATATCTTAGATGACCCTAGAGTTGGTGGCTTTATGGATAAGGAACATGTTTTAAATGATTATGACAAAGCTAAAGAGATGCTAGAAATCTATAAAAACGCTGGTGGACAAGCGATAGCTGAAGCTTCCACAAAACACTGGGGAAGAAATACGATTGGTATGGCAAAGTTGTCAAAACAGACAGGCATCAATATCGTATGCTGTACAGGCTATCTATGTGAAAATCAAGTCAACATGGATGAATGGATAAAAGACAAAACAATTGATGATCTTGAAAAAGAAATGATTGATGAAATAACGATTGGTATGGACAATACTGATTATAAAGCTGGTTGGATCAAAGCTGGCACTTCATATAATTATATTTCTAAAAGAGAAGAGATGGTCTTAAGGGCAGCTGCCAGAGCTTCAATTAAAACTGGTGCTCCTGTTCATACTCACACAAGCGTTGGTACTATGGGACTTGAACAAATTGAAATCATGGAAGAAGAAGGAATGGGTATGAAACATTTCTGTATTGCCCATGTTTCTAGAAATCCTGATTATTGGTACCACAAAAAGATGTTAGAACATGGTGTCTATTTAATCTTTGATGGACCAGGCAAGGCAAAATATTATACTGATGAAGTTTTAGTTGAATTATTAAGAAAACTAGTCAATGATGGCTATGGAGATAAAATCATGCTATCAAACGATATGGGGAAAATTACCCATCATACTGTATATGGCTATGGACCAGGCTTAACATTTATTAAGAATAAATTTATTCCTCGTTTATTAGATGAAGGCTTCGACTTAGAAACAATCGAAAAATTCATGATTAAAAATCCTGCGAGATTTTATTCAATGTATAAATAAAAGCAGTTAAGACTGCTTTTTTAAATAGACATGTTTGTAATACAACTCGTGAATTAAATAATAGAGAGGCCCTGCCAATATGAAGATTGGAATCGCCCATAAATCTACCACAAACTTTAAAGTATCACCACTTCCTAGAATTATAAGTGCTTTAAAGAAAGCGTAGATTAAAAAGCTATATATTCCTCCTAGAACCAAGAAATACCAAAGTCCAGTTTTTCTTCTTAAGCCCCAGAGTTGCCAATAAGACATGTTTTTAATTTCTTCTCTTGTATATTCTTTTTTTTCTTGTTTATTACTCATAATTTGATTATAAGACATTTTCATTAAAAATAGATATAATTACTATATGAGAAAAAGATATCAATTTTCCTTTTATATGAGAATAGCGCTGACAATTATTGTTTATATCATCTTTTTTGGTTATATTATCTATTCATGTATAAAGGCTACAAACGCATCGTCTATCATATTTAATTTAATTATTGCCATCTTTATTGGTCTTGTGGGCTTACAATTTGAAGGCTTGAGAATTTGTTATGACATAGCTACAAAAAAATTAATCGTTGATGATAGAGCGAATGATACTTTAAAAATATTAGCTTTCATTGATAAATATGATTTCTTTAAAACATTCAAAACATCTAATCAGATGATGAGAATATTAGTTTATGTTGATTTAAGAAGCTTTGATGATTTAAAGAAATATATTGATGAATTAGAAAAAGAAGGAATCAACGAATATGATGTATTAATAACTGCTCATTATGGAAATATGATTGCCTATGGTGAAACTGGATTATCTGGTAAGAGTAATGAAGCATTTAAAAAACTTATTAATACTCGTGATATGCACAATAAAAAAGGTAAAAGATATAAAGGCTCATATTATTTCAATTGGGAAGTTATCAATGGCCAACATAAAAATTATGAAGGTGACTATGAAGGTGCTTATCGTTATTTAAAAGATATTAATGAAGATAATATGAATAAAAGAGAAGTTGTTCAATATCTTTTAGCTAAATTAGTTTGTGCTAAGCATCTAAAAGAAGAAACAGTTTACAATAACACAAAAGAAAGACTTAATAAACTTGTGATTAATAATCAAGCAATGAAAGACTATATTGAAACAATATAGCCTTTCTTTTATTAATTAATACATTAGATAAAGGAGGAAGAATAATGCCTAATGTAAAAGACGTTACTCGTGAAAGTTGGATATTAAAAACTTTCCCTGAGTGGGGTTCATATCTTAATGAAGAGATAGAAGAAGCTGAAGTTGAAAAAGGAAAGTTCAAAATGTGGTGGCTTGGCAACACAGGAATTTGGGTTAAATCAGAAGGTGGCACAAGCGTTATGGTTGACTTGTGGGTATCTACTGGTAAGAACTCTCATTACAACGCTGATGGATCAATCAGAAAAATTGATCCAGACCATCAAATGGCTAGAATGTCTGGTGCTAGAACTATGCAACCAAACTTAAGAGCTATTCCATGTGTTATTGATCCTTTTAAAATTAAAAAATTAGATGCTTTACTTGCATCTCATACACACTCAGATCATATCGACATCAACGTTGCTGCTGCTATCTTACAAAATGTTGAAAAACCAATTCCATTTATTGGCCCAAAACATGCAACCGATTTATGGAGATCTTGGGGTGTTCCAGAAGAACGTCTAAAAACTGTAAGACCTGGCGATGTTGTTGAAGTTGGTGATATCAAGATTCATGCTGTTGAATCAGTTGATAGAACTATCCTAATCACTCCTCCACCAAAAGGCGATATTAAAGGCCTTCCTTGTGATGACATGGATGAAAGAGCAGTTTCTTATATCATTGAAACTCCTGCTGGCACTGTATACCATTCAGGTGATAGCCATTTCGGCAATATGTATGCTAAACATGGTAATGAATATAAGATTGACGTTGCCTTTGGTTCATATGGTGAAAACCCAAGAGGTATCACTGATAAGATGACTTCTAGCGATATCTTAAGAATGGCTGAAAATCTAAACTGTGAAGTTATTATTCCTTATCATCATGATCTATGGACTAACTTCCAAGCTGATACAAAAGAAATTCTTGTATTGTGGTATATGAGAAAGAATAGACTACAATATAAATTCAAACCATTCATTTGGGAAGTAGGTGGACACTTCACATATCCTGATGATAAGAATAAGATTGAATATCATCACTATAGAGGATTCGATGATGTATTTACTGAAGAAGTAAATCTTCCATTCAAATCATTCCTATAATACTTATTTAAATTAAGTTAAAAAGAATCTAGATTAATTTCTAGATTCTTTTTTAATATGTCAGTATTTCTTGATAGACATTCTCAAAGCCTTCGCTATCTAAAGCTCCTTCCACATAGCCAATGTAATCACCCTGTTTGTCTAGGACATACATCATTGGATAGCCAGTTGGATTATATGTGTTATAAATCTTGTTGTATTCATCAATTAAAACTGGCACTTCAATATTATTCTCTTTTATATATTCAATTATTTCTTCTTTACTTACACCACTTGTTAAAGGAGACATAACATAGAAACAGATATAATCTTCTCCCTTGTCAGAGAATTCCTTGTAGACAGGTATTTCTTCTTTACAATATGTACACCAGGTAGTCGTATAGTTTAGGAAAATATATTTTCCTTTATAATCATCAAGATTAATTATTTCTCCATCTTGATTTTCAAAGACAGTAGTAGATGAAGTTACACTTTGTCTAGCTATTATTGTCTTTGATGCACTTCTAATCATATAAACACCATAGATGATTAGAATAATTCCAGCAATCACTAAGACATATTTAAATATTGATTTTTTATTCTTTAAGAAATTTAAGATTGTTGATGTAAATAAACCAGTAATAATAAAAGGAATAATTAAGCCAAGTCCATAGACAAGGATATATAAAGAGCCTAGGCTTTCAGTTGAAGCAATAATGATGGCGCTTGCCAACATCGGTCCAATACATGGTGACCAACCAAACGCAAATACAAAGCCTAACAAGAAAGCTTTTAAATAATTCATATTCTTTGAATCAATATTGAGTTTTATTTTAGATTCCAGATTTAAAACATCAATATGAATTATGCCAACTTCATTTAGTCCAAAGATGATAATGATTGTACCGCCAATGATAGAAATGATTTCTTTATATTTTTCTACAAATGGTTTAACTAAATCAATTGATAGAGCTAAGACTACAAAAATGACACTGATTCCTAAGACAAAGAAAATTGTCATTAATAAAACATGTCCACTCTTATAACTTATATTGCCATCTTCATCTTCTTGTTTACCATTGATTGAAAGATAAGACATGTATAAAGGAAGTAGTGGTAAAACACATGGTGATAAAAATGATAATAATCCTTCTAAAAATAACGCAAAGACTGACATTAGCTAAAACTTACATACTCCTGTTCTGGTTTATCTATTTCGGTAGCATTCTTACCTTCAATATATAATAAAATACCTTTTAATACCTTCTTGACTCTTATTGTCCCTTCTATATGATAATACTTGCCAACTTGCATTTTATTTTTTAGGCCTTTAACTTTCATTGCGAGACGTTGCATATCATTGGCACAACATACCATAGCATATCTACCAACAATCGCATCATCACCTTTACTTTCAATCATGAAGCCATTAAATTTTACATTGGCATCTTTATAACGTGGAACATTTTCCACAACATCCATATAGAATAAGCCATAATCATCATCACTGATATCCAGATTATTAGGATCAAATAAATCACTTACTGGTAAATCATACATCTGACCTGTATTATCTTCTAATAGAATAGGAGCAGTACGATTCATAGTCTTGATATTATTTCTTAGATATTTAAAGTCTGCATCTTCATATCTGTTTAAAACAACCATTGATGCAACAGAAACATGATTAAACATAAACTGCGACATATTGGATACATATAATCTAAATTTAGATGCATCAATTGTACAGATAACCTGAGCTATTTCATATTCACAAGGAAACTGTCGAAATAATAATTCACGATCATCTCTCATTCCGTTAAATTCAATAAACATTCTATCTGGTTTATGATATTCATCTAATTTTTTAAAGACTTCATTATTAAAATCTTCAAATTCAATATATTCAACAGCACTATTGGTCGCTTTTAAAAAACCTTCATCATAAACTTCGTCACCCTCTTCTAAACAAATGATAAGCGTCTTCTCACCTTCTGTAAAACGAGGATCTTCAAGTGTTCTTTTAATTGAAGATGTCTTTCCTGAATCAAGAAAACCAGTGAAAAAATAGATTGGTCTATTCATGGAAAGCCTCTTTATATTTTTCTCTATTTATAGCTGTACCAATAATTGATATCAATGTATCTTCTCTTTTTTCTCCATAATAGATATGTGCCTGATTTAATACATAATTGATATATAAAGTACCTTCTACACCATGTACATAGCCTTTGATACGAATGATGTCATCTTCTACATCACTTAAGATTTTTTCTAATTCTTCAATTTCAAAAACATAATCAGTTCTGATTATCTGATTTTTAAATATTTCATCTTCATCGTCATCATCATGGTGATGGTGATGATGTTCATGATCGTGTTCATGATGATGGTGATGTTCATGTTCATGATGATGTTCATGTTCATGATTGTGGTCATGATGTTCAAATTCAAAATGACCAGTTACAATCAAATCTAATAATTCTTCTAATGAATAATCTTCTAATGGTTTATCTAAAACGACAATATCATCATTTATTTCTTCAATAATCGCTTTTGCCTTATCAATATCTTCTTTGTCTGCGATATCAAGATGAGATAGGATAATCGCATTGGCAGCTTTGATTTGATCATCAAAATATTCTTTAAAATTCTTATGATATTTATTACATGTCTTAACGTCCACTACACAAATATGCGAAACAATTCTGAAGTCTTCATCTTCACTGACGACATTTAAAATCTCTGATAACTTACCGACACCTGAAGGTTCGATAATCAAATCAGATATTTCCATATCTTCTATTTCTTCAAGAGCCTTCTTAAAATCACCCTGTAATGAACAACATATACAGCCATTGTTGATTTCTTTTATATTTAATGCTGAATCAAAGAAAGCACTATCAACACCTATTTCACCAAATTCATTTTCTAATAAAACAGGTTTAGGAAACTTCTTTTCCTTTAATAACTTCTGAATAAAAGTTGTCTTACCAGCGCCTAAAAATCCCGAAACAATATAAACATTAATCATTTTATTTACCTACCTTCTTAAATACAATTTCTTTATATCCTGTATTATCATCATATATTCTTTCGCTTTGATATTCATCTAAAATGCCTAAGACAAGTTCACAGGTCGTATTGATTATACAGCCTTCTTTTAGATGGCCACCAAAACAATTGCCGATTTCATCAGCTAAAGAAATATGTAAATGAGCTTGTCCTTTAGCGATTGTACCGTTTAAGGAGATGATTTCATAATCATCTTCAACTTCTAGTTCATTAATAGCTTTCGCTAAACGGATATGCACTTTCTTTAGACAGCCAACACTGCTTAATACAACTACACTGTCAAATGCATTTTTAACACATATTTCTTCAATACTCTTTTTTAAATCAGCGTTATTTTCAAGTCTTATCGCAAATTCTTTCATAGAATAATTTTAGCACTAATAAAAAAATCTAAACAATTTTCATTATTTAGATTTTAGACAACTACAGATATTTTCTTCTTTATTTTTTATAATATCTTGATTGAAATATTTATTATCTTTTTTCTTGGATATATCTACCTTAAAGATAATGGCTGCATATGGTGCAATAGTAATCGAGATACTATCTGGCAAATTATGTGATTTTTCTTTTTTTGATTTAATTGGCTTGTAATTACACATATTACATCCACCATAAATATCTTTTTCTGAATTGATTATTTCAACATATGTTCCTTCAAATGGTACACCTACCTTATATTCACGATATTCATTAGGTGTCATATTTAATAAAGTAACATAACAGTTATTATCATCATAACGATAATAGATATAGATAGACTGTTGGTAATTATCAGCATCAATCCATTTGAAATAATTGCTGTTATAATCATTTTCATAAAAAGCAGGAGTATTTAAATAGATTAAACCTAAGTCTCTTATTAAACGTTTAAAGAAACCATGTAAAGGATAATTTAATATTTGCCAGTCAAGTTCTCTTCTTTCATCAAATTCTCTAAACATCGCTAATTCATTGCCTTCAAAATTAAGCTTCTTGCCAGGATGAGTAAACATATAGACATAGAGATTTCTCGCTAATCTGAATTTAGTTTCATAATCACCCCACATCTTATCAATGATGGTCTTTTTTGAATGTACTACTTCATCATGTGAGAATGGAAGCAAGAATCTTTCTGAATAGAAATAAGCCATTGAGAAAGTAATGATGTTGTGATTGTATTGTTTATAGATTGGATCTAAAGCATAATATTTTAAAGTATCATTCATCCAACCTAAATCCCATTTATAATCAAAGCCTAAACCACCATATTGGCTTGGTTTAGTAACACTTGAATAATCCGTTGAATCTTCAGCAATCAAGATACATTGAGGATGAATAGTCTTTAAATGATGGCTGATTCTTTTTAAGAATGAGTGTCCTGCAACGTTTTCACCCATTGTTTTATTGCCATGATGATAAATAAAATGACTTACAGCATCAAATCTTAAACCATCAAAATGCATTTTGCCTAAAAAGAAATTAGCACTAGACATCAAGAATGAAACAACTGGTCCACTGTTTAAATCAAAACAATATGTGCCCCATTCTGATTTAGCCAGATGTGCTTCTTTATATTCATAACAAGGTTGCCCATCAAAATTGCTTAATGAAAATTCATCACTGGCAAAATGTACATATACAACATCAAGAATGACACCAATATTATTCTTATGTAATTCATTTACTAAATCCATAAGGTCATATGGTGTTCCATATCTTGAAGTAGTTCCAAAGAAACCAGTTGATTGATAGCCCCACGAGCCATCAAACGGATGTTCAAAGACAGGCATGAATTCAACATAGTTGTAGCCCATATCTAAACAATAAGGAATTAATGATTCTTTAATTTTCTGATAAGAAGAGAATTCATCTTCATTGTTTTTCGCAAAACTATTAAGATGTAATTCATAGATATTCATTGGTCTATCATAACCAACATTTCTTGAATTTAAGAATTCATTATCTGAAAATTCATAATAATCTAAATCATATATACAAGATGCATTAGCTGGTCTTCTTTCAAAACAGTAAGCATAAGGATCAGACTTATCTTTGAAATTATATTCATCAGTATAGATACGATATCGATAGCTATAGATTGGTTTTAGATTTGGAATAAATGTTCTCCAAACACCTCTTTCATCAATCTTTTCTAGATCATAAAAATGATTCCAGTCAAAAGATGTAAACACCTGAACCTTATGAGCATGAGGAGCCCATAAACAAAATTCAACTCCATCGTTTTTCTTATGTGAGCCAAATAATTTATAGGCTTCCATTTCAAAGCCATCAAAAAATTTGTTGAATTCTTCTAACATTTAACTAACCTGTCATATAAACTTTCATATTCTTTTGCGGATACTTTAAATGAAACATCATAGCTCATAGCATTACGCATCAAAGCATGCCAGTCACTTGGTTTTTGAGTATAGACATCATAAGCGATATCAAATACTTTCATTAAGTCATAGGCATTATATGGTCCAAAAGAGAATCCTCGGCCCTGTTTTGTATACCAGTTATATGGTTCAACAGTATCTTTTAAGCCACCTGTTTCTCTAACTAGTGGTAATGTTCCATAACGCATAGCGATTAATTGGGAAATGCCACATGGTTCAAATAATGATGGCATTAGAAGCATATCGCAGCCTGCATAAATAGAATGTGCCAACGCTTCATTGTAGCCACAATAAAATACAGCCTTGCCTCTATTTTCGTTTTCCATGATTCTAAAGGCATATTCATATTTTGATTCACCAGTACCAAGAACGATAATCTGTACACGCTTTCTTAATAATTCGCTGTAACAGTTAGCTAAAAGTTCAGCACCTTTTTGAAAAGTAAGACGCGAAACCATTCCAATAAGTAAGGCATCAGGATCTTCAATAAGGCCTAATTCTCTTTGGATAGCTGCTTTATTTTCAGCCTTACCTTTTAAATAATTGCGCAAATTATAATTACAATAAATCTTATCTGTTTTTGGATTAAATAGATTTTCATCAATGCCATTAACGATACCATACAAATCATTTTGACGATATTTCAAAATCATATCAAGATTTTCACCATATTGTGGTGTCTGTATTTCTTTAGCATATGTCTTTGAAACAGTCGTTACTAAATCAGCAGTAATAATACCAATCTTCATGAAGTTACATGAATCATTAAATCTTAATGTTCCATCTTCATAATATTTGTAATCAAAAGCTAAATAATCAAATAAGATTTGTTTATCATAAATACCTTGATAGACAAGATTGTGAATCGTAAAAATATGTTTAATATTTCTGATTGATTCAATAGCACAATAACGTAATTTACATAAAGCTGGTAAAACAGCTGTATGATAATCATGAGAATGAATTACATCTGGATAATAATCTAATTTAATCATCATTTCTAGAATTGCGACATTGTAGAAACAGAATCTTAAAACATCATCGTTATATCCATATACTGCATCACGATAGAAAAAGTTATCGTTTTCAATCATTAAGTATTCAATGCCTTCATTGACACATGAATAAATATTTGCTTCCTCATTAAGATATCCAGAATGAACATAGATATGATCTAGATATTTTAAAGAATCATAATATTTTTCTTTGATTGCTTTAAATAAAGGCAAGACAACTCTAACTTCATATTTGTTTTTATCAAGAGCTTTAGGTAATGCATATACAACATCAGCTAAACCGCCTGTCTTAATAAATGGCAATGATTCAAAAGAAGCAAATAATATTTTTTTCATTAAATACGATCTCCTCTACCTATATATAAAGGTTCTTCATTTGTGCCTTTTAATTCTTTAATATGGGTAATAATTGCGAGTCTATCGACAACACATTTTTCCATTTTGACATTCTTATTAATTAATGAATCTGGCATGATGACGCAATCTTTCACGACAGCACCCTTTTTAATCACAACATTTCTGCCGATAACACAATTAGATACTGAACCTTCAATGATACAGCCATTACCAACGATTGAATTATTGATTTTTGAACCTTGGACATACAATGTTGGACAAGTATCATTAGTAGCTGTATAAATTGGCCAATCATCATTAATCATCTTGTGAAGCTCTCTTTCACGTTTGATATCCATGCTAGCCTTGTAGTAAGCCTTTAAAGTTGAAAGACATGCCGCAAATCCGTTATGACAATATGTGCCAATCTTCATTGTTTTTAATGAGTCAGCTAAGATATCACTAAAATAATATAATGATGAAACAACTTTAGCAGAATCTACTAATCTTTTAAATACATCCTTAGACATGATATAAGTTTCTAAAGAAATCTTTTCATGTTTATGTTTGCCTCTGTTTTTGTCCATCTTAACGACACGCTTATTTTTATTAATTTCTAAAGTGTCACACATTAAGAAACTTTCATTGGCATTAGAAACATTTTGATATAGAACAGTTATATCATCACCACTTTTAATATGATGTTCTAACATCTTTCTGAAATCTTGAACATAAATAAAATGACTTGGTGCCATGACAACATATGGAGCACTTGATTCTTCAAAGAATTCCATATTTGAAGATAAGGCCATAATATCTGTATTATATATTTCATTGACAACTGGTTTTTCACCATAAAGAATACGAATGTTTCCTTTTTTGGTATTGATATTATAATTGGTGCCATGAATATGTTGAACTGTACTACGTGGACGATTCTTAACTTGAACATCAATATTATAAATACCTGAATTGGTCATATTTGAAAGAATAAAGTCAATAACACGATATCTTCCTAAAATTGAAGATGCGGAAATAGGACGATGTTCTTCAACGCCTTCAACTTTTACATAATAAGGCTCAATATTAATAATTCCTAATGCTTTAACCATTATTCAACCTCGCTTACTAATTTTTTAGTCACTAATAAAATATCCTTAGAATTCTTGTTGCCGAAGTTAGCACCATCAGGTACTTTAACACCTTCTACAACAATACATCTATTCAAGCGCACATTCTTGCCAATCTTGGCATCATTCATGATTACTGAATCAACAACTTTAGCGCCTTCATCAACTACACAGTTTGTGAATAAAACAGAATGTTTAATTTCACCATTAACGACACAGCCTTGAGTAATATAAGCATTATCTATCTTAGCTTTTGAACCAATAAGTTGTGGTCCAGCTAAAATATCATCAGTATAGATTTTCCATCCAGGATCAAATAAATCTAATTGGCTATTATTATCTAACAGATCCATATTAGCTTCCCATAATGAATCAACTGTTCCAACATCTTTCCAATAGCCTTTAAAGCGATAAGCCAACAGATTTAATCCATTATTCAAGAAAGCTGGGATAATATCTTTACCAAAGTCATGATTTGATTCATGATTCTTTTCATCTTCTTTTAAGAAACGTTTTAAAGTCTTATAAGTGAAGATATAAACACCCATACTAGCTAAATTAGATTTTGGCTCTTTAGGTTTTTCTTCAAATTCAATGATGCGGTCATTTTCATCACAATTCATAATGCCAAAACGTGAAGCTTCTTTCTTAGGTACTTCCATAACAGCGATTGTTGCTTCTGCATTAGCTTTGATATGTGCTTCTAACATCTTTTCATAATTCATCTTATAGATGTGGTCACCAGAAAGAATCAAAACATATTCCGCTTCGGCATTATCTAAAAAATCAATGTTTTGAGTAATCGCATCAGCAGTTCCTTTATATACTGATAGATTTGATTCATCCTTTTCTCTAGGTGATAAGGCATAAACACCACCACCCTTCATGTCTAATCCCCAAGCACTTGAGTTAGCGACATATGAACTAAGTAAAACTGATTCATATTGTAATAAGACGCCAACTGTGCTGATATTTGAGTTCGCACAATTTGATAATGTGAAATCGATAATTCGATACTTGCCACCGAAGTGCACTGCTGGCTTAGCTTCTTTTTTAGTCAAATCAAAAAGTCTAGAGCCTCGGCCTCCTGCTAGTATCATTGCAACCATATTATTTTTGTTCATAAAGAAATGCTCCTTATATGTTTATTATAACAATAAACTATCTCTTATACCCTACAAGAATGCTAAAAGAACTTATCTTGAATTTATCATCATCTTCATCTTTAAAACCATTTTCATCAAAAATGATATGAATAATATTATCAGCACAATAAATATGATCAAAGACACATGGGTTGATAAAGATCATTAAATCATCAATTCTAACAATTAATATTTCATAATATTCTTCAAAAGTAATTTCTTTATTTTCATCAAAATATGAAGATAAGATATCTTTTAGTTTCAATAAATCTTTTAAATATTTAGAAACATTAATATATTTATTTTTTCTATCCCAATCAAGTAGATTTATTTCATCTGGTTTATTATATGAATTATCAATTCCTTTTTTTGTTCTTAAAAATTCTATACCGCTATGAATAAAGGCAAGGCCTCTACTTAAAACCGTTAAAGCTAAAGCTAATTTTGTAACTTTTATAATATCGATTTCTTTTTCATATCTGCTTAATTTATCAAATAAAGTATAGTTATCATGACATTCAACATAATTGACGCTTTGATTGGTTTCAAAGCCCATATCTAAAGAACCTTTCAATAATTCTTTAACTTTTTCTTTGAGTTCAATCTTTCCTAAAAGATATGCGTTATCATCATCAATTTCTTTGCCTCTTAAAGTATTGCGGAATCTATCATTAAAGAAACCTACATCTTTTAAAATAGCTGCATTATCCATGGTCGCTTTTTTATCATCAGATAAAATATCCCCCATATTCCATCCTTCACCATAGACTAAGAAATAAGGCTTTTTATTTACACAGATATCTTTAATGCCATTAATTGTATCAACATCTAAGATTCCCATAATATCAAAACGTAAGGCATCTATGTCGTAGACATCCACAAAGCGTTCGCATAATAATTTCAAATATTCACTTAAGAAATATCCTTCACTTCTTGTCTCATTGCCACAGAAAGATGCATTGCCAATGACATCTTTTTTATATCTAAAGAAATAATATGGCAACATCTTTTCTAAATTAAAATCATTCACACGATAGACATGATTATAGACAACATCTAAACTTACATAGATATTATTCTTATGATATGTATCGACAACCTTTTTAAATTCATTTAATTCTTCGTATGGATCATCACTTACAAAATAATTGTGTTCCAAAGAATTAAAAGATGTTGGATTATAACCCCAGTTATAATCACTCTTATCTAGATCAAATGAGAATACAGGCAACATCTGCACATGACTTACGCCTAATTGTTTTAGATAATCAAAGCCAACTTCTTTTTCATCCAGTTTTAAGCCTTCTTCAATTAAACCTAAAAATTTCTTTGGATAAGTAAAATCAATTCTTTTATCACTTGAAAAATCACGTACTGATATTTCATATATTGAAACATTCTTAAATGGTTCAGGTTTAATCTTATCTTTATTAAACCTTCTAATATCTAAAACATATGATTCATTTTCATTTTTATTTAAATAAGAAAAAGGATCACTAAATTCATAAGCTTTTTCTCTTACAACTTTATAATGATAAATTCTTGTATCTAAATTATCATTGATTATAAGTTCAAATAAGCCTCTTCCTTTGTAATCCATTTTATATTCTTGATTGTCAGCGACCACAAAAGCATCTTTTGATAGTGGTGCCCACAACCTGAATATTGTCTTATTATCTTCAATAAAAGAACCTAAAAGATTTAAGTCCACCTTATAATCTTCATCAAATCTTTTTGTGTGAGTTATAAAACGTGGAACTAGATCTTGAATAGTATCATTTATTAGAATCTTAAAATCTGTTTCATCATAATCTTCTTTAAGATGAATCAAAAGATATTTTTCATCATTTTCTAATTCATAATCAATTCTTTTATTATCTTTAAAAATATCTAACGAAACATTAGCTAATTCATTATTCTTTTTAACACTTATTAAATTATAATCATCTAAATAAAATATCATCTTAATTCATTTAACCTTGCCTTAGCTTCAATAGAGTCGATTATGCCTTTTATAATATGGTCAATCTTGGAATTATTTCGATAATCTGCCAAGGCTACAAAAGACGCTCTTTCATCTTTTTTAAGTTCAAGAGCCAAAGTTTTCTCATCTTCATATACTGCAACCGTATTACCACCCTGCTCCAAAACAACTTTCATACTTGGAACATCAGTTAATCCATCCCCAAAATAAACAATATTCTCAAAAGGAATATGTTTTTCGCTTGCGGGTGTTTTACGATTTAAATCAAAATCATTTGTTTCATCTAAAACACCTTTATTTATTCTAAATAAATATTGAGTCTTAGTAGTATAATTTACAACTCTACTAGGCCACAAGCATCTTCCTTTAGAATCATAAACATATGAACACGCAAAGATCTTTTTAAATTCACCCGCAATCTTTGTGCCTTTAATCATCTCTTTAATACCACTAGAGATAATATAGTGTTCAACATCCACATGATGTTTCTTTCCATATTCATTGATTCTTTTGAACCAATTCTCAACGCCTTTATAGAACTTAATATATTTGCCTTCTTCTAATAATTCTTTCTTGGTTACATTAGGATTTTCTTTAATCATTAATTCCATATATGAAAGAATACCATCCATGTTATTCTTATCGGTATTTTCTTTACATTTTGCCCAGAATTCATCCGCATTGCTGTAGCCTAATTTACCAATGTAATGAAAAGCCTGCATATCTAATGGAGATAAAGTATGATCAAAATCATATATAAGGGCCATTTTAGAATTTTTCATTTTATACCTCATTCAAGTTTTTAATTGCTTCGATATATATTAGTACTTGTTTCTTGAAATTTTCAATTGACATTGATTCATTCGCATTATGAATATTGTCCTTATCTTTTTCAAATCCACAACCAAAGGCAATAATGTTGCCGACACTTTTCGCATATGTGCCTCCACCTATTGCCTTCATTTTAGATTCAAAGTCACCAGTAACATCCTGATAAGCTTTAATCATCGCTTTAATCATTGGTGCATCTTGGGCAAAATAGATTGGTTCAATTCCACCTTTTATCACAAATTCGTTATTTTCATCTTTGACTTCATCAATTAATTCCTTACATTTTGAAACGCTTGCCTTGATTGGGAAACGCATATCAACTGTGGCATTTATTACATCACCTTCTTTATAGATGATGCCAATATTAGTTGAAGTATTAGTCGCTTCATCTTTGATACTCTCAAAGCCCATCTTTTCACCATGAAGACATAGACCAATGTATTTATGGAAGAAATCAACATAAGCATCATTAAAATCTGCATTATATAATCCTTCAAATAAATAATTAATCGCATTGACTCCAAGATCTGGACTAGCACCATGAGCTGCCACACCATTAACTGTTAATGTTGTGTTAAGTTCTTTCTTGATTTCATATGAAATATTATTTTCATCTAGATATGCTTTAAATTTTTCTAAATTAAATGAATCATTTGGTACAACGCAGACTACCTTCTTACAAACAATATTTCTAGCTTCACCACCTTCAATACTAATAATCTTTGTTTTTCTTCCTTGAAGAAGTCCTGCAATCATTCCTTTTTCCGCATAGATGCCAGGGAAGCTTCCATCAGGTGTAAAGCCCATATCAGGACTGCCACATTTTTCAACATAATATCTAACACATTGTGATCCTGTTTCTTCATTACAGCCAAGTATTAATCTTACTTTCTTTTTTAAAGGATAATTAATATCTTTTAAATATTTCATGGCATACATACTGGCAATGGCTGCCCCCTTATCATCAGATACGCCCCTTCCATATAGACGGTCACCCTTTAAAGTTACTTTAAAAGGATCAGATTCCCAACCTTCACCTGCAGGAACAATATCCAAATGGGCAACAATACCAATTGTCTTATCGCCTTGTCCTATTTCGCCATAGCAGGCATAATAATCAACATTTTCTGTCTTAAAGCCCTTATCTTCCATTAATTTCATGGCATCTAATAAGACTGCACGATTTTCTTTACCAAATGGTTTTTCATCTTCTGCATAAACAGAATTATGACTCACAAGTACTCCTAAGTCTTTTACCATTGATTCATAATTTTCTTCCACAAATTTTTTCATAATCAGCTCTCCTTTATTATTATCCCTACTGGGCAATGATCTGAACCTTCAATCTTATCGTAAATAATACTGTCTTTAATTTCTGACATAAATCTTTTAGATACCACAAAATAATCAATACGCCAACCTACACCACGTTGCCTTGCGAGAGTACGATATGACCACCATGAATATTGAATTCTATCAGGATAAATTTCACGATATGTGTCCACAAAACCTGCAGCTAATAATTTTGAGAATTTTTCTCTTTCTTCATCTGAAAAACCTGCCGAGAAATGATTCTCATCAGGATTTTTTAAATCTATCTCATTATGAGCGACATTTAAATCACCACAATAAATAACTGGTTTTAATTTATCTAATTTAATTAAATGCTTTCTTAAATCATCTTCCCAAATCATACGATAATCAAGACGCTTTAAACCATCTTTAGAATTAGGAACATATGCACAGACAAAATAGAACTTCTCAAATTCTAAAGTAATCACTCTTCCTTCTTTTGGATGGTCTTTACCTTTTATATCAAAAGAAACACTAATTGGTTTAATCTTTGTAAGTACCATCGTACCTGAATAGCCTTTTCTCTCTGCACAATTCATATATCGATAATAACCTTCAAAATTATATGTAAGCTGATCTTCTTGCATCTTAGTTTCTTCAATAGCTAAAATATCAGGATCTTCTTCCTTTAAAAAATCAATTAGATTTCCTTTAGATAAAATAGCTCTTAAACCATTAACGTTCCAGTTTATTATTTTCATTAAATCTCCCTTGTGAGTTTTCTTAAATATTCTTTTTCTTCTTCATTTAAATAAGGACTAAGATTTTCATAAACAGTCTTATGATAATCATTTAATACCTTGATTGTTTTTTCATCTAAGTAATTCTTATCAATAAGTTTCAAATCAAATGGACACATAGTCAGTGTTTCAAATTTTAAGAATTGTCCATATTCATTTAATTCATCTTTTTTGACAAGAAGCATATTCTCGCATCTTATTCCATAACTTCCTTCAAGATATATTCCAGGTTCATCAGAAACAATCTGGCCAGCCTTTAAAGGCATTTCTTCTGTTTTACTTACTGAATGCATATAACGGATATTTGGTGGCGCTTCATGAACCGATAAGACATGTCCTACCCCATGACCCGTGCCACAACGATAATCAATGCCAAGTTCCCAAATATCTTTTCTAGCCAAGATATCAATTTGATTGCCAGAAATACCACTTAAGAATTTTGTTTCAGATAGATTAAACATCGATTTTAAGACTAAAGTGAAATGCTTTTTGACTATATCTTTAACTGGTCCTAAAGAAATAGTTCTTGTGATATCAGTTGTACCTTCAAGATATTGGCCGCCGCTATCAATTAATAAAATACCTTCATTTTTTAATTGACTGTTGTTTTCCTGTCTTGGGCTATAATGCATCATGGCCGCATTTTCATTATAGGCAACGATTGGTTTAAAACTTAAATCAAAAGCTTTATATCCTAATCTAATTTCATTTAATTTGTTCGCTACAAGATATTCATTTAATTCTTCTTTATTTTGATTTTCTAACCAATAGAAGAATTTAATCATTGCCGCTCCATCATAGATGTGAGCCAATTTACTGTTTTTTATTTCCACTTCATTTTTAATTGATTTCATTTCCAAAACAATTGAAGGCATATAAATTAAATGATTGTTTTTAAATAGATGAAGATAAGTTTCATAATTAATACGATGTTCATCTAAGATGATGGCCTCTTTTTTAATTTGATTTAAGAAATAATAGTATTCATCATATGGTCTAATAATGACTTCATCTTCATATAATTTTTCCAATAATTCACTATTAAGCCTTTCTAGATTAATGAAGAAATAAATATCATTTTGATATAAAAGTAAATAAGCTAAAAAGACCGGTGTATTTAAAATATCGTTTCCTCTTAAATTTAAGATATAGGCAATTGATTCTAAATCATTGATGATAAAGGCTTTGTTTTCAAAACAATATTTCAGATTATTGATTTTTTCTTTTCTTGAAACGCCACTATATTCAATCTTAAATTCTTTCAAGACATCTTTTATTAAAGGACTTCTATCTTCAACTAGGTCTGAATAAATATCTTTACTTATAATATATAATTTATGATCAACAAGATTCTTTACAAAATTAATATTTACTCTTTTACCATCTAGGCCAATTTTTTTATTCTGATAATATTTGATTAAGAAATCACTCGCTTCTAAGGCTCCTTTAGTGCCCAATTTAATTATTTCTATTCCTTCATAACACTCTTTTTCAGCTTGTATATGATAGCGGCCATCCACAAAAATATAAGCTTTTTCTCTATCAACTATAAGATTCGCAAGTGAACCAGTAAATCCAGTAAAATATTTAATTGTCTTAAAATATTCAGGAACATATTCCGATAAATGATAATCACTGGTATTTAAATAATAGGCGTCTAAATCATTATTAATTAACGCTTCTTGAAGCGCTTTAATTCTTACATGTTTCATATAATAATTTTAGCATATTAAAAGCACGCATTTTAGCACTTTACATACATTTAAGGTTATAATATTTAGGTATGAAAAGAAAAGATGAAGAACTAAGTTCAATGCAACTTAGAAGACTTTCAAAAAGAAGAAAGCTGGTGGCTAAAAGACAGGAAGAAAAAACAAACAATTCTTTTAGTGAGCCTGTTGAAGAAACAGAAAAAGAAGAACCAGTTCAAGAAGAAGAAATAACTCAAAAAGAAAGTGATAGACCTAAAACAAGTAAAAAAGTACTGGTATTAGATATTATTGTTTTGTCTATTATCTTTTTAGGTTTATGCGCAATAATTGGTGGAACTATCTTTGGCTATAATCTGATTAAAGATAGACCTGAATTTAACGCCAAGAAATTAATATCTGAAGAATCAACTGTCATATATGATGCATATGGAAATGAAGTAGTAGAACTTGGATTATATCTTAGAGAAAATGTTGAATATGAACAGTTGCCTAATTGTTTAGTTGACGCCTTTGTCTCAATTGAAGATTCACGTTTTTTCAAACATTTTGGTTTTGACATTCCGCGTTTCACCAAAGCAATTATTGAGAATTTAAAATCCGGTGATTTTGGCCAAGGGGGTTCGACCGTCACCATGCAACTAGTAAAAAATTCCTATTTCCAGATAGACGCCAATGGTGAAAGCACTTTAGCAGCTGCAAGTGGTATGGCAGGTGTAAAACGTAAGGCTCAAGAAATCGTCTTAGCTATTGAAGCTGAAAAAGAGTTAAATAAAAAAGAAATCATTTCTTTATATTTAAATAAAATAAATTTCGGCAATAATATTCGTGGTGTCCAAAAAGCCGCTGAATATTATTTTGGTAAGAATGTCAAAGATATCAATTTAGTAGAAGCATGTTTCCTTGCTGGCATTATCAATTCACCAAATAATTTCAATCCTTATAATGAACTTTATAAAAATAATCCAAATTATATTTATTTAAATCCAAATATCACTTATCTTGAAAATGCGCAAAAAAGAACAGCAGAAGTATTAGATTTAATGGTATATCATGGCTATTTAAGCAAAGAAGAAGCAGAACTTGCCAAGACAATTAAAATTGAAGATATCTTAGCTGGACCTGATCAAAAATTTAGAAGTTATTCTGAATATTATCAAGACTATCTTGATGCTGTAATTGATGAAGTAGTTAATATTACAGGCAAAGATCCTTATTTGCATTCAATGAAGATTTATACAAATATGGATCCTTATATGCAGGAACTTGTTTGGAATATTGAAAATGAAAAAACAGAATTAAAATATTCAAACGACCTTGAACAATCTGCCCTAGTTGTTTTAAATAATCAAACAGGTGAACTGGTAGCACTAGGTGGTGGCAGAAATCAAGAAAAAGAAGTTCGTCAATTTAATCGTGCAACATCTGCTTATCTACAGCCAGGTTCATCAATTAAACCAATTCTTGAATATGTCTTAGCCTTTGATCGTCTTGGCTGGTCAACAGCTCATACAATAACTGACCAACCTGTTTTCTTATATGGCGGTAATGTCTTAATTTCAAATGCTGGTAATCAAGGATATACAGGCGATATGCTTATAACTGAAGCGATTGCGAGATCTTTAAATACACCGGCAGTTCAAACGTTGGACGCTGTCATAAAAGAGATTGGTGAAGATGAAGTAAAAGAATATTTAAGAAGTATTGGTATAACCGCAAATCTAGATACCTTTGATTTACAATGGGCAATCGGCGGTAATACGTGCCTAGTAACACCTGTTCAATTAGCAGGTGCCCATGCCATCTTTATGAATGAAGGATATTATGTAACTCCTCATACAGTAAAGAGAATTGTTTATGATAAAGGTGATGAAGAATATGTTGCAGATATAGAAGGTAATCAGGTTGTATCAAGTGCTGCTGCTTATATGGCTGCAACTTGTGAAGAATTCAATGTATCAGGAAGCTTCGCTAATTTAATGCAAATTCTAAAAAGAAAATACCCTGTTTATGCGAAAACTGGTACAACTGACTGGGCTACTGCTGGTAGAGCCTATGGCATTCCAACTGGTGCTCCTAAAGACATGTGGATGGTTGCCCAAACATCAAATTATACTGTTACTGTTTGGTTAGGTTTTGATAAAGCAGAAAAAGGCGCATATTTCACAACCAGTGAAGATATGGCTAATTTAAAAGGAAGAATCTGTAAGAAACTTCTTGATGAATTAGAGGAACATTATGATTATGACCCAAAACAAATTGAAAGACCTGATGATTGTAGTGAAATCACAATCGTCAAAGGTGCTTATCCATATGCATATAGTGATGGCGTACATGAAACAGTTAAAGGGTTAATCAGAACAGAAAAACTTGTCGAAAAACCTTTAGTAAGTGTTGATACTGTCTATGCGAATTTGCCTACAAAGCCAGGTGATGGTAAAGGCTTGCATGTTGCGGGAAGATATGAAAATGGTGTAGTCTATGTAACTATTACAACAGGTGGTTATTATTGTAGTGATGGAACCCAAGACTTAACAGCCCGTAATGTCTATGGAAAAACAAAAGATGCTACTGGCCGCTGTTATTTTCCTCATTATGCGACAGTGCTTGAAAATGGCGTAGCAAGTGCTTATATAAAACTTAAAGTAAATGGAAGTGTTATTCAAGAAGCACAAGTCGATGGCTATTATGAATTCTATGACGTCCCTAGTGGAACAATAGAATTATGTAATGGCGATAACTGTTCAATTGTTAATTAAAAAAGTCATTGTAAATGACTTTTTTAAATGTTCATACTTCTTCTTTTTTACGGGCAACAATTTGAATTGGCACACCTTCAAAGCCGAAGGCCTCTCTTAATTTATTTTCAATATAACGTTTATAAGAGAAATGGAATAATTCAGGATCATTGACAAATAAGACAATGACACATGGCGAAGATTGTACTTGCGAAGCATAATAGATTTTAAATTTCTTTCCATTATGAGGCTTAGCAGGATTAGCTAATTGAGCATCTAAAATTACTTCGTTTAAGACATTGGTCTTAATTCTTAAATTGACATTGTTATATACCATATCAATGATAGGTAATAAATCATTTACTCTTGAATTATTTTTAGCACTGACAAAAGCAATTGGTGCATAATCTAAATAAGCAAATTGCTTTCTGATTTCCTTAGTAATCTTATCCATTGTCTTTTCATCTTTTTCAACTAAGTCCCATTTATTATAGACAAGGATAACTCCTTTTAGCGCTTCATGAGCGATGCCGGCAACATGTTTATCCTGTTCAATGATGCCTGTTTGTCCATCTAAGACAACTAAGGCAACATCACTTCTATCAATCGCACTTCTCGCTCTTAAGACTGAATATTTTTCAACATTCTCATAGATTCTGCCTCTTTTTCTAATGCCAGCTGTATCAATGACAACATATTCTTTATCATTAGCTCTAAAGACAGTATCAATCGCATCTCTAGTTGTTCCTTCAATATCTGATACAATAACTCTTTCTTGTCTTAAGAAAGCATTGGTTAAAGATGATTTGCCGACATTTGGTCGACCAATTATCGCAAACTTAATCATGCCTTCATAATTTTCAATTTCTTTCTTTGGCATTAGACTAACAGCCTTATCTAAAAGGTCACCAATCCCTATACCATGTACGCCAGAAACAGGAATTGGATCACCCATTCCTAAAGCATAAAACTCATAAATATTATCTATTTTAGAAATATCATCAATTTTATTAACGCCAAGAATAACTGGCTTTTTACTTTTTCTTAATAATTTTGCAATATAATTATCATCATTAGTTAAACTTTCTTTGCCGTTCGTAAGAAAAATGATGACATCAGCTTCTTCAATGGCGATATCAACTTGTGCTTTTATTTCTTTTTGAAATGGTTGATCAGCTAATTCAATACCGCCTGTATCAATAAGACGATATGTTTTATTTAACCAGTTACAATCACCATAAATGCGATCTCTAGTAACTCCAGGTGTGTCTAAAACGATAGATAGTCTTTTTTCTAACATACGGTTGAATACTGTAGATTTGCCGACATTTGGTCGTCCGACAATCGCAATAGTACCATCTATCATGACTTACCTCCTATTATTGTTTTTCTAATACTTTTTGCATTATGATATTAACTACTTCTTCAATACTCTTATCTGATGAATCAATCTCTGTTGCATCATCAGTTTTATGAAGTGGTGAATTCTCACGATGTGAATCTTGGTAATCTCTTTTTTTAATTTCTTCTAATATTGTTTCATAATCACCATCGATGCCTTTTTCTTGATTTTGTAATAATCTTCTTTTAGCCCTATCTTCTGCGCTAGCTGTTAAAAAGATTTTAACTTCAGCATCTGGCAAAACGACTTCACATATATCTCTACCATCAACGATATAGCCCTTATTTGAAGCAATTTTTTGTTGCATGGCAACTAAGGCTTTACGAACATTTTTTAATTTTGATACATCGCTGGCAGCCATTGATATTTCATTAGTTCTAATTTTTCCAGAAATATCTTCACCATTAAGAATGATTGAATTATCTGTTTTTACAACTAAATCTAGTTCTTCAATCATCTTCACAATCTTTTCTTCTTCATCCATCTTGTAGCCTCTTTGTAAAGCAGCATAGCCAACTGCTCTATACATTGCTCCAGTATCAAGATGGGCATATCCTAACTTTTGGGCCAATATATCAGAAATGGTGCTCTTACCAGCACCACTTGGTCCATCAATCGCAATATTGATTTTCATATTATTACCTCATTTTCCACAAGTAATATATAACAACACCTAAAATAATAGCTAATATTACAATCAAGACAATCAAGATGATATTGATAGCTTTTGAGAAACTTGCATCTTCAATTTCTTCTTCATCTTCTTCGTCTTGTGCAAAACCAGTGAATGGAATTGTATCATCAACAACATCAAATTTTAATGTTTCTTCCATTGGAAGTATTTCCACCGCATCTTCTTCTATAGCTTCTTCTTTCTTTTCTAAAACTGGATGATTAAATTCTTCACTATTAAATACAGCTGTAATATCGTCTTCTTTAATAGCTATTGTATCTTTAGCATCTAATAATACTTGATCAATTTGTTCGCTAACAGAATCAGGAATTTCTTCAGCCTTTTCTTCTTGAACTGGTTCTTCTTGTTCAGGAATTTCTTGAGTCTTTTCTTCTTCTGTGACTATTTCGTTTTCTTCTTGAACTGGTTCTTCTTGTTCAGGAATTTCTTGAGTCTTTTCTTCTTCTGTGACTATTTCGTTTTCTTCTTGAACTGGTTCTTCTTGTTCAGGAACGTTCTCTTCTATTTCTTCTTCAATTGGTTTAATCTCTTCTTCAATTTCCGAAATTATTTCTTCTAGTTTATCTTTAACTTCTTCCTCAATAGGTTTTTCAACAATTTCTTCTACAGGTTCTTCTACAGGAGGTACATAATGAACTGTCTCTTTTATTTTTAATTCATCAAGTGGTCCAATTATTCTTAATAAATTATCGACTATCTCATCAACATCAATAGGAGTAATAGGTTTTTTATTTTCTTTAACATTAATAACAACAGGTTCTTCAACTGTTGGGACAACCTCTACTTCTTCTACAGGTTTTTCTTCCTCGATAGGTTCGTTAATATCTTGGACATCTTCAACAATTTCATCTTTCTGTTCTTCTTCATAGATAACTGCTTCTTCTTTAGGCTCTTCAGTTTCTACTTGTGTTTCTTCTTCATTTTGTATATCTAAAGATTCTTCTTTATTATCATCTTCAAAATTTTCTTCAGAAGAAGGTTCTTCATCTGTTTTTGTGCCACCATATTTAATTACTACATCAGCTTCTTCAACTTCATCTTTTGATTCTTCATCACCCAATACTTGACTTACAACTTCATCTAATCTCTTTTTAAATTCAAAGAAGTCATCTTGATCATCATCTATGTCAATATTAAAGTCGTCAATATCGTTTTGGTTTGTTTCTTCTTGTGGTTCTATTTTAGCGAAGTTTAATTCTTCTTGTGGCGCTTCTTTATTTTCATTATTAAAAAACTCTTCGTCAACAAAATGAGCGATATCATTTTGTCTTTCTAAAGCATCTTTAATTTCTTCCCCAAGTGCTTCATCAATGCTTTTCATTCTATTACTATAAGCATCTAAGACGTTGGTTCTTAATGAATCTTCACGACTATTAGAAAGTTCTTCTCTAAAGTCAGCATATTTTTGCGTACGTGTTAATCTCGCCATAAGAAAACCTCCAGTATTGACTGTTTAATAATTATAACAAATTATTAAAACAAATTAAATATGGCTAGTATTGATGCTAGATAATATAATTAAATTATGATAAATAAATTAAAAGCAGCGATTAAAGGCGCCAAGAAAATTGTTTTCTTTACGGGTGCTGGTATGTCAACAGACAGTGGCATTCCTGATTTTCGTTCAGCTACAGGTCTATATAATAACAACCTTCACGCTGAAGAGATTCTATCTCATACATATTACATGACACATCCAAAAGAGTTCTATGAATTTTATCGTGAAAAGATGTTGTTTCCTGATGCCCTACCAAATTATGGACATGAATATATTGCTTCCTTACAGGATGAAAAAGATGTCACTGTAGTTACTCAAAACATTGATGGCTTGCACCAAAAAGCAGGAAGTAAAAAAGTATATGAACTACATGGATCTGTCAATCGTAACTATTGTATGAAATGTCATAAATTCTACAGTTTAGAAGATATCTTAAAAACTGACGGTATTCCCTATTGTGAATGTGGTGGTATAATCAAACCTGATGTCGTCTTATATGAAGAAGGACTAGATGAAATGACAATTCATAAAGCTACAATTTCAATTTATGATGCCGATACATTAGTAATCCTAGGAACATCTCTTAATGTTTATCCTGCCGCAAGTTTCATTAATTATTTCAATGGTAAACATTTAGCGATAATCAATAAATCATCAACCCCAAAAGACAATATGTGTGATATTATCATTCATTCTTCAATAAGTGATACTTTTAGACAAATAAGTAAAGGAGATTAAACATGAAAGAAACATTAGTTATTTTAGCAGCTGGAATGGGCAGCCGTTATGGAGGCTTAAAACAAATCGATACAATTGGTTCTAATGGTGAATCAATTATTGATTTTACAATTTATGATGCAATTAAAGTTGGCTTTAAAAAATTAGTTTTAATCATCAGGAAGGAACATGAAGAATTATTTGAAGAAAATCTGGTTAAAAAAATCAGACCATTCATTGAAGTTGAATATGCTTATCAAGATATTAATGATTTACCTGATGGTATAAAAGTTCCTGAAGGCAGAGTTAAGCCATGGGGTACAACACATGCCCTACTTTCATGTCGTCATATCTTAAAAGATGATCCATTTATTATCTGTAATGCGGATGATTTCTATGGCAGAGATTCATTTAAAGTTATTTATGATTATTTCCAAGAAGGCATTGGTGAAAGTGATTATTGTATGGCTGGCTTTAAATTAGGAAATACATTATCTGATAATGGAACAGTTACTAGAGCTATCTGTCAAAAAGATGAAGGTGATTATCTTACTAGCATCAAAGAAGTCATGAATATTAAAAAAGTTGATGGTGGTGCTGAATATGAAGAAGATGGCGTTTATAAGGCAATTGATGTTGATACACCAGTATCAATGAACTTCTTTGGCTTTATGCCAAGTGTCTTAAAGAAATTAGAAGACATCTTTAAAGAAGACTTACCAAGAGGACTTGAGAATAATCCACTTAAATATGAAGCATTATTGCCAAATCATGTAGGTGTTTTAGTTAATAGAAAACAATGCAATGTAAAAGTTATACCTACAAGTTCAAAATGGTTTGGTGTAACTTATAAAGAAGACAAGCCAAAAGTTGTTGCCAAGATTCAAGAATTTAAAGACAACGGTTTCTATCCTTTTGACTTATGGAAAAAAGATTAATTTAATCTGATTAATTTAGCCTGATATTTAGAAGCACTAATTATAATAGTGCTTTTATTATTGATTCTTATTGGTTTAAAACCATCAACAGAAACTAATGCTTCATCACGAAGGTCTCTAACTGGTTTAATATGAAGTTTAAAATCATCTTCATATATTTTTGATTTATTATTTCTTGAAACAGGACAAATAGGAGTTAAAACAGCCTGTCTTCCCTTTTTAAGTAAAGGTCCACCAGCTGAATAATTATATGCACTAGAACCAGTTAAGGTGGAAACAATTAAGCCATCACCATAATAGATATCTTTTTTATTAACTGATAATTTAATTGGAACATTTATTTCTTTTTTATTAATAATCACATCATTTAAAGCTAGCTGTTCATATCTCTTTCCATTATCAATCAAAACATCCAGCATCATTCTTGAATCAGTTTTATATTCATCTTTAACTAATCTTTTTAACTGTTTTAATTCATTCTTCTTTAATGATGTTAGATAACCTCTATTACCATAATTGATTCCTAATAAAGGAATATTATTTTTAGCTGCAATCATAGCGACCTTTAATAAAGAACCATCACCACCAAGAGTAATAATACAGTCAACATCAATTAAATATTTATTTAAAGTTAAATAATCTTTCTTATTGATTAAAGGCTTATCAAAAATAACAGTTTCTATTTTTCCTAAGTTATTAATAACTTTTTTAATCACTGTTTCTTTATTCTCTAAATAAGGATTAGGAATTATTAAGACCTTTTTCATTTCTTAATTATTATAAGCCAAGATATTTATTAAATTCATCTTTTATTTCACCAGCTAAATATAAAGAACCAAAAGCAATTATCACATCATCTTTTTTAGTTTTCTTATAAGCTTTTTCAATAGCTTCTAGACAAGAAGAAGCACAAGTAGCCTTAATACCCTTCTTTTTAATTATCATAGCTAATTTAGATGCTTTTAGGGCTCTATTTGAATTTGGCGCAAAACAGATAAATTCTTTCGCGTAAGGAGCCATCATATCAATCATCTTAAGATAATCTTTATCAGTTAAACTTCCAAATATAAAATAAGCTTTTTTCTTTCCGATTAAAAATGGTAAAGATTTTTTCAAAGCACTGACACATTGAGGATTATGAGCACCATCTAAAATAAACAAAGGATTTTTAGATAATATCTCTAATCGTGCATTCCACTTAACATTTTTTAAACCATTTCTTAAATTATCATTAGAAATGTTGTAGCCCTTTTTTCTTAATATCTTTATCGCTTCAATGACTACAGCAGCATTATAGAATTGATGCCTTCCCAATAAGCCTAATTCAATATTCTTTAAATGACCATAATCAAAAATCTGATGATCTAATCCTTCTTCTTTGATCTTTATTAAATCAAAGTTCACAACTTTTAATCTGGCCTTTTTTTCTTTAGCTACTTCTTTAAATACTTTAATTACTTTTTTTGAATTGTCATAAGATAAAACATCACCATTTTCCTTAATGATGCCAGACTTTTCATAAGCAATCTTTTCTAAAGTCTTACCCAATACTTCTGTATGTTCAAGGCCAATATTCATAAGAATACTTAATTGTGATTTATCAATGATATTTGTAGCATCGTATCTGCCACCTAAGCCAACTTCTAAAACAACGACATCTACTTTTTCTCTTTTAAAATATTCAAAGGCAATCGCTGTAAGTGTTTCAAAAACACTTGGCACAAAATCCAATCTTTTAAATGCTTGTTTTAAATCTTTTATTATTAAACCTAATTCTTTATTAGAAACAGGAATATTGTTTATACAGAAACGCTCATTATATTTAATTAAATGAGGAGAAGTATAAGTACCTACTTTATAACCGCTGTCAATTAGAATACTTGTAAGTAATGCGCAACATGACCCTTTACCATTAGTACCAGCGACATGAATATATTTTAATTTCTTTTGCGGATTATGAAGTTCTTTTAAAATAAGACTCATCTTCTCTAATCGATCAGATGATCTCACCCAAGGTCTATCTTCAATAAAAGAAATGATTTCTTTTTCGCTCATAACTTGCTACGTCCACTTAAATCTTCTACTGCTGGTCTTAATAAAGTTATTAATACTATTTGGATTACCAACATGACTCCAGCCTGGATACTTCTAGAAGCTAATAATGCTTTATATGATGAATTATAGGCAATCGCAATAAAATATGAATTCAATAATAAGGTCACAAAAATATTATTAACTAGACATTCAATTAGTACCTGTCCAATTTTCATATTGTCTTTTCTAAAGAAACCAAAGACAAAGCCAGAAGCAATTGCAGTAATTGTGAATAAAGGATTATATTCACCAATTGGAAAAGCTAAGGCACCAATAAAATCACCAAGTCCTCCAATAAGAGCACTAAAGAATGGACCATATATATTGCCAGTAATTACATAAGTAATAAAGGTTATTGAAATCTTAATATTCCATGCATTTATTGGTGGTAAAATACGCGAAAACACAATGTTTAAGCCTAGCATCAATGCCAAGAAAACCATTTTAACAATCTTATTGTTTTTCATTAAAACACCTCCAGTGGACGCGGATTAATATCGCGAACTAATTCTTCGTCTACTATCAACGTCCCGTATAGTAGCACTTAACGCATTAATCCCACCCTGATATATAAACTTATTATAAACTAAGAGGAAGTTTTGTAAATAGAGGCTATGATAATGTTTTAGAATGTTGTATATCTAAAACTTAATGAATTTGGATAAGAAAATTATTTAGCTATTAAAAAAGCCCATAAGGGCTTTTATAAGATATAATTGGTCCGGGTGAAGGGACTCGAACCCCCACGGTCACCCACTAGATCCTAAGTCTAGCGCGTCTGCCAATTTCGCCACACCCGGAGTGCCTTATTATGATACAAAAAAACAACAAAAAAAGCAATAATGCTTTATAATAAAAATATGCTGCTTACAATTGACCTAGGTAATTCGTTTATTAAATTAGCGATATTTGAAAATGATGAGATAAAAGCTTTTTTAGCGACTGATACTGTTCTTGATGATTTTGTAGCTCTAATTAAGGGCTTTTTATATCGCAACAATTATAAAGAAGACTTAATAGATGACATCATTATTTCAAGTGTTGTGCCTAAAGCCAACAGCGCATTAGATAAAGCTATTTTTGAATTATTTAATAAACAGGGAATCTTTATTGATCCTTTCAATGATTATGGAATTAAGTTTGATATTCCAAATGCTGGTGAAGTTGGTGCTGATTTATTAGTGATGTGTGCTTATGCCTATAATCTTTTTAAACAGGAATTATTAGTTGTATCAATGGGCACAGCTACAGTTATTTGTCATATTGATGAAGAAGGCATATTTAAACATTGTATAATCTCTCCAGGGTATGGAAAGATTGCGGAAACATTGTGGGGCAATGCCGCAAAACTTCCAAAATTTGAGACAAAAAGAATGTTAACTTTTTTAGCCAATAACACATTAGATGCTATGAATGTTGGTATCTATCAGGGATATATTGGTTCATTAAGATATTTATTGGCTGGTTTAAAAGCTGAACTTAATGTTAATCCAAAGATAGTTGGCTGTGGTGGCTTTGGTAAAGATATTGTCAAAGATATTAAAGAAATTGAATATTATGAAGCTGATATGGTTTCATTAGGTTTGAATTATATTTATAACAGGTACATTAAAAAATGAAATTAATACTAGCTTCAGCTTCTCCTAGAAGAAAAGAAATATTATCTTATTTAAATATCCCTTTTGAAATAATTGCTGCTGACATTAAGGAAACAATTGATGATAATAAGCCTTTACAAGAAGAAATAGAAAGACTTTCTTTTTTAAAGGCCAATGAAATATTTAAAGATCATAATGATGCTGTGGTAATTGGTTCTGATACAATTGTTACTTTAGATGATAAGGTTTTAGGAAAACCTAAAAGTATAGAAGAAGCTAAAGAGATGTTGCATCTTTTAGAAAATAATAAACATGTCGTTATAACAGGTGTTACGATTATTTCTAATAAGATGTCAGAGACTTTCTCTGTTGTATCAGATGTTTATTTCAATCCTTTAAGTGATGAAGAAATAGAAGAATACGTTAAGACAAAAGAGCCCCTAGATAAAGCAGGTGCTTATGCAATACAGGGCATTGGTGGTAAATTCATCAAAAAAATAGATGGCGATTATTACGCCATTATGGGCTTACCACTAAGTCAGATATATAATCGATTAAAAAAATATGGTCTAGTTTAACTAGACCATATTTATTATCTACGTGGGCCAAAGCCACTAAAGGGGGAGTAGCTTCCTTGACCAGGGGTGCCCTGCATTCCACCACCAAATTGATTTGTTATTGTATCAGTTTGACTGCCATTGACGATAATTGTTCCACCATTATGTTCAGCACCTAGATCATAATCAAATGATGATTGACCAGTTATATCAACAGTTCCACCATTGATATAGATATAGCCATTTGAATCAATGCCATCAGTGTCTCCCTGTCCCATAACAATTGTGATGTATCCACCATTTATTTCAACAGTCGGAGTATAGCTTGAAATCTTTTGACCAGCGTTGATACCATCATCACTGGCACTAATATTAATAGTTCCACCATTTATGACAATATATGTTCCTTCAATGCCTTCTCTTGCACTGATATCAACATTGCCATTATCAATTGTGACTAAACCATCACCATGAATGCCATCATCAGTTGATGTGATGGTGAAATTGCCCTCACTTATATAAATACTATTATCACTATGGATGCCATCATCATATGCATTGATGATGAAGTCACCACCACTTATCTTTATTGAAGCATCAGATTTAATTGCTTTATATGATGTATTTGATGATTTGCTGGTAGTGATGTTGAAATTTCCTCCTTCAATGCTTACAAGATTGATTCCATAAATACCATCACCTTTAGAATTAATAACATATGTGCCACCAGTGATATATACATAGCCTCTATCTGCATCTTCATCATTATTTGATTTCAATGCATCACCACCACTTTCAACATTGAAATTGCCACTAGATATTTTTAAACAATCTTTGCCACAAATTCCCTGTCCAACAGCATTAATATTATAATTGCCGCCCGTGATAATTAAATCATCTTTAGATACGATGCCATGTGAATAATTCGCATTAATATTAAGTGTTCCCTCCCCGTTTATTACTAGATCTGCTTTTGAGAAAATAACAGCATCCACATTGTTGGTATCTATTTGTTTATAAGTTGAACCATCAGTTAATGTATTAACACTTCCTTGAGCTAAAGTGATTGTAACTTTGTCTGCCTCTATAACATAGATAGCAGCGAAATCATTTGAATTAATTGTCACATTATCGAGTACCAATTGAACTTCTTCTTTTTCATCTACATTGATAATTACTGATATATCTTCAAGCACGCCACTTAATGTATATGTGCCTCCACTTGTAATATAAACATCGTCATCATCTACAACCAGATTAGTTGTATTAGAATAAGATGAATCAAGGTCTTCATTATTGAAGCTTAAATTGTTTGTATCAACATTTTCGCTACTATCATAAATTACGCCACTACAGCCACATAGAATAAATAAACTTATTAATATGACTATGATCTTTTTCATTACAATTCCTCCTTTTCGCCTGCCTTAGAACCACACATGATTTCTAAATTACCATTTCTGGTTCTTAATTCATCGATCATTTCTTTAACTTGTTTTAGGTCTTTCATATTTACGTTATATTCAACTCTAAATAAACTACCTAGATTTAATGTCTTAATGCTGATTAATTCATGACTTGAAGTATATTTATTTAAGATATCTTCAAATGCTTCATCATAATTTAATGATTCAGGAATAGTCACTTTTAAATATTTTTCATTGACACCATCTTTACCAAAACCAATTGTAGTTAAGATGAAAGATACTGCCAATAATAATAAAGTAAATAATGCAGCGATTGCGATATAACCAGTACCACAGATGATACCGATAGCCATTGCCAAGAAGATACATGTAAGTTCTTTAGCACTGCCTTTAACACTCCTAAATCTGATTAAGGCAAATGAACCAGCTACGGCAATGCCTGCACCTAAGCTGCCATTAACCATCATAATTACTACTGCTTCAATAGCTGGAATAAGAATTAATGATAACGCTAATGATTTAGTGTGTTGAGATTTATACATGTAATATAAAGATACAAATAAACCTAATACCAAGCTCACAATTATTGTGATCAAAAACTGTCCTACGGTAAATGTTCCTGTAAAAATTGTTTTAAATAATTCCATTTTCTTTCTCCATTTCTTTTAGATATGCGTTCCCTACTTTTGAGAACCCTCTTGAATAAGCTTTAACTTCATCCAATATCTTAGTTAGCCATAATGGCATATTCCCATTTACTTTTATTTCCATGATGATGCCATCTCTTATTGATTCATCTTTTTCACTTTTATTTAATGATAAATCTTTAAATCGATATTCCATCTTTTCATCAAAAGTAATTCTTAATATCTTATCTTCTTTTCCTATATAACTCTTTCTATTACAAGCTATATATATCTTTGGTTTTAGTTTTCCATAGTAATCTAAGAAGTATTTTATTTCCTTTCCAATTTGTTCATCTTTAAACTGTGCGTTATATATATCATCCATTACTTCTTTATATTTTGCTTTGGTTCTTCTTTTATAGACAATGCCATCATATTTCTTTTTAAGCTCGACTTGTACATAGTCATCATCTTTTGGAGGATTATATGCACGAATTCTGAGCTTTTCTTTATATTTTGGTTTTTCTATTGATCTTCTTATAAGTTCATAATTGTCATTGTCATAATAGATAGACATCAGGTTGTATTCTTTGTACACATCATCTTCAATATAACCTTTAAGTTTTTCTTTCATAGAAGAATATTGCTTTTCATTTAGAAGATATTTCTTTTCATATCTTTTAAAACTCTCAGCCATCGTTTCTACCTCCTTGCTTAAATGCTATACTTTGAATGTGAATTCCAACTGAAGATAAATAAAAAAGATTATGAATAATTATTGCCTATAAATAGCCCATATTTTAAAATAAAAGAAACAAGCCGATATAGTATAACGGTTATTATAGGCCCTTGGTAAGGGTCAGATCCAAGTTCAACTCTCGGTATCGGCACCATTGTTAAAATAACGCCTAATAAAGGCGTTTTATTTATATGCTGCCACATTTTAATCACATTTTATATTAACAAGAGGAAGTTTTTTCCTCTTAACTACATCTTTTTATTTTAAATTCTTATCATATTAATTAACAAAATCTACAATATCTCCTGAATACCCTAACACTTCGCCAACTGATGTTATTCTAACTTTTATTGTATATTTATTGCCTTTTTTCATATCCAATACATAATTTAATTGGTCTTCGTTACAAACTTCACATAGCAATGACCTAATAGAGTATTTATTATTTATTTCACCCAAGCCGATATATTTACCATCTGAATCAATATTCACTAAAATACCAGTTACTTCAACTATTTTGTCTTCATAGGTTTTCTTTGCTTTTAGAGCATTTTCCTCCAATAAAGAAATCATATCGTCAAATGTAGCTTTTATATATTCACTATCATCTTGCTGTTTTTCATTATTGGTACTTTCTTCTTGCTTTGATGATTCGGTGTTGTTGCCAAAGATACTATATATTTCATTTTTAGTATCTTCGATTTCATTTTTAATTCCATCGTATTGATCTTTAATGTCTCTAAGATTATTAAGAAATTCATCTTTGGTTGATGTCTGTGTTTCTTCTTCATCACATCCAGCTAAGCATACCATGCATATTAATATAATAATTATTTTTCTAAGCATCTTCTTTCCTCCTTATTGTTTATAAATGCTTTTGATTGTTTCTAGGTCTAAGAATCCATCTTTGTTTTCAAGATATAAATAAGCTACTTTAATAAGTTTATTTATTCTTTTAGGTTGTTCCTTAAGATAGTTGATGTGTTTGATTATTACTTCCTTTTCATATTCTTTATCTTTTCTTTCAAATACTTCTTTTATCTGTTTTAGGTTTAGTCCTAATAACTGTAATAATCTAACCTGCCCTATCTTTATACATGTTTTAGAATCATAGAGATAATAGCCCATCTTATCTTTGTGGCTGTGTTTTACTAATCCTAACTTCTCATAATTTTCAATAATTCTTCTTGAAATATTAAACTCCTTAATAATGTCTTTTCGATGATACAATTTTTCTTTCATTAACATTTCCTCCTTATTTTGAAATTGCACATAATGTGGAGTCAAGAATTTCTCCATAAAAAGGAAATGTAAATTACGCGAATTTAAAATATAATGATATTAGAAAGAAGGATTAAGATTGAAATGAAATTTTATCGTTGTAGTGTTTGTGGCCAAATAGTTGCTATCGTCAAAAAGAAAGCATGCCCAGTTATGTGTTGTGGTAAGGCAATGGAAGAAATCGTTCCTGGTGTTAGTGATGGTGCAAGCGAAAAACATGTTCCTGTTTATGAAGTTAAGGACAACAAAGTAGTTGTATCAGTTGGTGAAGTAGCTCACCCTATGAGTGAAGAACATTATATTGAATGGATTGCTTTAAAAACTAAATTTGGTAATCAAAGAAAACAATTAAAACCAGGTGATGAACCAAAAGCATGCTTTGCGATTTTAGAAGGTGATGAAGTTGAAGAAGTATATGCTTATTGCAACCTTCATAGTCTATTTAAAGCATAATTATTCTTATTAAAACTTAAACAAAAAAATGAAATCTATTATTTAGATTTCATTTTTATTATTTGTTCATATCTTTGAATTGCCTGGTCAATCACGACATCCCAAGATATTGGTATACTTTCTTTGGCTTTAATTCCCATTTCTACGAGATTATCTCTATTAGCTACAGCTTCTTTTAAAATCTTAAATAAACTTTCATCATTATCCTCACATAAGAATCCATTTTCTCTATCTTTTATACATTCAGCTGGTGCTGAGTCCTTTACAACTACTGAAGCTGTTTTGGCATTAGCTGCTTCTCTTACAACCATTGAATATGTATCATACAACGAAGGGAAAACAAACAAATCTGCTAAGGCATAAAGTCCATATAATAAATCTTCATCAAGAATATGCCCAGTAAAGACAACACTTTCTTTGATGCCTAATTTTTCAATAGCTGCAGCTATTTCTTTTTCATGAGGACCTTTACCAGCTAAGACTAATTGAAATTTAATATCATCTTTTTTTAATAATGCACAAGCATTAATTATTCTTTCAATATTCTTCTTCCAATTTATCTGGCCAACATATAGTAACATTGGATCAAAACTCAAATTAAAATGTTTTTTAGCTTTAATTGCTAATTCATAATCAATGTCTTTTATTTCCATACCATTAGGAATAATATAGATTGGTTTTTTATAGCCATAGCTTCTTAATGTATCAGCGGAATTTTCCGAAACAGTCCAGACTTCATCACATTTGTTGTAGAATTTGACAATAACATCAGTCCCTATGCCTGCTAAATGTTTAGAACCAGTGATTTGTAAAAAATCATCATAATACTTGGAATGGAAAGAGCCTACAACAGGAACTTTATTTTTTCGGGCATATTTTAAACCTTCAATTCCCGCAATAAAAGGTGTATGTACATGAACAATATCAAATTTATTCATATCTAATCTTTTCTTAAAATGAGAATCAATTTCTGGTAAGCCTGCATTATAAACAGTAGTTGGGACAAGTGTACTATAATAATCAATTATTTCAAAAGGAAAATCTCCACGATATCCCATATTTTCCATTGGACATATCGTTACTACTTCTTGTCCCTTTTTGCCTAAGGTATTGCAATAATTAAATACAACTCTACCAACACCATCTACAATAGGCAAGAATGAATCTGAGAATTGTCCTATTTTCATTTTATTCTCCATAGATATATTCATTAATTGCTTCTTTTAGGATGCAGAATGGCACATCACCATGTTCAAGAATTGCTTCATTGAATTCAATTTCATTATAATTCTTTTTTAATTTTTCTTTAGCATATTCTTTTAAAGAGATGAAATTAAAATAGCCAATGCCATAACGATCTAATATACCATATCTATCAATACAATCTTGGACTAATGTTTCAGCATACGAGCCTAAAAAGCCTGCATCGTTCATAAAATCTGCGACCTTTTCAACATCCCAATTATAATAATTAACTGCCATATCAATTATTGAAGATACAACATAACCGCCAAATGTTTGAATAAAGATTATATCTTTTGCGCCATCAGTTATATCTAAAAAATTCAATGCATTTAATTGTGAATAACAAGCATAGCCTTCAGTATAGCCAATAAAGCCTTGGGTTGTTCTGAAGTTATGAGGATTACTGCGATAGAAATGCACATGTTCATATAGATGTCCTGGAATACCTTCATGAGCTAGCGTAGTATAGCTTTCAATAAAATCATCATCTTTATTTGGATTAATTCTGATAACATTCTGATTTAAATCATCTATAGGTGCTTGCATATAATAGGCAACAACTGAATCAGAAGCACTCGACTTATCTAGATAAGAAACTTCATATTCAATCTCGCCTAAATCGGGATAAAGTTTTTTATAATTCTTTTCTAAGAATTTTAATATTTCTTCATTTGAACTACTAAGTGGCTCAACCAGTCCTTCATATGCTTCATAATATGAGTCAATATTCTTTTGACTCATAATCGCTGTATTAAATAAAGCGATATAATCATCAAACATTTCTAATGAATTATTAAAAATAGTATCAATTCCTTCATTATTTGAAGTATTAATCATATAGACAAGTTCCGCATAGTCTCTATCAATATTTATTAAACGATTAGAATCAATTGTAGCTTTACCATAATATTGTGATAATTCTTCTTTTCCTTTTAAGAAAGCAGGAATGATTTCTTCTTTGACAATCTTTTCGTTTTCTAAGATATATGTTTCTTTTTCTGCTTCACTTAAAAAATCTAAATCAGCGATACGCTTATTAAATGAAGTAATTAATACATTGTCATCTACTTTTGAACAGTAACTATCTATATATTCAATCTGATAATCAATTGAATAATCAAGTAAATATAAGCCATCCTCGGCTTGTGAAGCTGTATAGTCATATGCATCATAGATATAACGGTCAACATCAGCCAATAAGACCATATAGTCATCTAATTTTTCTTTATCATAGAAAATAAATTCATCAAAATTAGTTACAATATCTGCCAATATATCACTGCCACCAGTAAATAATTGGCTATATTTTTCATACATTGTCATAGCTAAAGTTTCTAATAGACTGTATTCTAAAATTTCATAATCATATTGTTGTCGATATGATAATGAGTCATAATCAAAGCCCTGTAATCTTTCCATCTGATCAACATAGACTGAAATATCTGGATCATCACAATATACTAATTCACCAATTGTAAGTTCAGGTTTTTCTATTCCATAAGCACGATAGTCAATGACTTTATAATTCATGCCTAGATAATCACTTTCCATTGTTTCTATAAATATTTGATCTAAAAATTTATCAAATTCTTCATTATCAACAGTATTATCTTTGTCTTTAGAACGCACAACGAAATTCTTTAAAAGATCTATATAATCTTTACCACTTAATGAATTACCATCAATAACACGATTTACATTATTATTGTCAATTTTTTCTTTTGTTCTGCCTGGTTCAACTTCTTTTGTACAGGCACTTAATAACAGTAATAACGCTAATAATAAAGTAATTATCTTTTTCATTGTTTATCTCCTAAATATTCTTCATATTCTTTTAAGATTTCTTTTAATTCCTTATAAGAATTCATATGTGCAATCTTTGTCTTATAGACTGAACTATTATATAAGCCATTTAGATAATGAGGGCCAATGCCTCGCATTTCTTTAATCGCAACATCTTCACCTTTTAGTTTAATTAACTGATAAGTATGTTTTAATAGGACTTTGAATTTTTCTTGATACGAAATAACCTTAAATTCTTTTTTCTTTTCATAGGCATTTATTTCTTGTATTAAGAAAGGATTGCCTAATAAGCCTCTACCAATCATAATGGCATCACAGTCATCTTTATGATTGATGTAATCAGTTAAAGTCTTAATATCGCCATTGCCTATAACAGGAATCTTTAGATTTTCATGAAGGATTTTTATATGTTCCCAATTGGCTTGTCCTTCATACATCTGACTTCTACTTCTTGCGTGTAAGGCGATAGCACTGACACCAACTGCTTCTAATTTTTTAGCCAAAGATAAATAATTTAAGTGCTTACTATCATAGCCTAGTCTCATTTTAACCGTTACGGGCTTTTTAGATACCTTGATTACTTCTTCAGTAATCTTTACAGCCAAGTCTTCATCTTTCATTAAAGCAGCCCCAGCACCTGTCTTTATCACTTTATTTACTGGACAACCCATATTGATATCTAAAATATCACAATCAACATCATTTACTACTCTTGCGGCATTGGCCATAGTTTTGGGGTCAGAGCCAAATATCTGCAGACTTGATGGATGATGATTAGAAAAATCTAACATCGCTAAAGTCTTTTTATTCTGATAATAAATCGCCTTATCAGAAATCATTTCTCCACATACTAAACCAGCACCAAATTCTAGACACAACTTACGATATGTATCATTAGATATGCCTGCGAGTGGCGCAACAATGACGGGTTTTTTAATCTTCACATTACCTATCTTTAACATATTGCATTAACACATCTATATCTTTCGCATCATAGACATAATTCTTTTCACAGAATTCACATTTGATTTCTATCTTTTCATCACTTAAAACTTCCAGTAAATCTTTTTTAGGAAGTGTTAACAGGTTAGCCATAAATCTTTCTTTGGAACAATCACATTTATAACAAACTTCTTTTTCTTCTAGTATCTTTGCGTCAGAAAATAATATATTAAGATATTTTTTTAAATCTTTTTCTTTTTCAATAACACTAGATATTGGTTCAAGTTTCTTTGAAAGGTCTTCTAAATATAAAATATCTTCTTCATTGTGTCCTGGTAATAATTCAATCAATAAGACACCTGCTGCCTTACATGAATAATCAACATCAACTAATACACCAACCGAAACAATACTAGGAACCTGTTCAGAAATAGAAAAATAATAGGCAAAGTCATCGCCAATCTCACCACTTTGTAAGGCAACCTGCGAGACATATTCACTTTTTAATTTTAGATTTCTTAAAACTTTTAAATAACCTTCTTTTCCAACAACTAAGCCAACAGCTAATTTATTAGAATCGTTGTATTTTAAATATAAATGGTTATCTCCCACAAAGCCTTTGACATTACCTATATTATCTGCACTAACCATGATTGTACCAATTGCGCCACCACCATTAATTGTGGTTGTGACTGATTCACCTTCTTCTTTTTGTCTAATGCCCATACAGGCAGTAATTGACATAACTCTGCCTAAGGCTGCAAGTGACGTTGGATAACAATCATGTATTTTTCTGGCATCTTCAACAAGTTTTGTGGTATCACCTAGATAAAAACGCACATGATCATTTAATGCTGTTCCAATAATAATCTTACTTTCCATGTCTCTATTCTAGCATTTATTTATCATTTAATTAAAAAACCAATTCTTATGAATTGGCTTTCTTTGTAGTCTTTTTTGGTTTAGAAGTAGTTTTTTTAACAGAATCTTTTTTTACTTCTTTTTTTGGTTTTTCTTTTTTGACTTCTGCCTTCTTTAAGATACCATCAACAACTTCTAATTTATCATCTAAGATGTCATTTATTTCTTCTGCCGTTAATGTTTCATTAGCGATTAAGGCATTAGCTATCTTTATTAAATCTTCTTTATTAGCTTTAATAATCTTAATTGCTTCGCTATGACAATGATCAATAATCTTTCTAACTTCAGTATCAATTTCATAGGCTACTTGACTACTTGCGTTAGCTGGTGAATTATAGTCTCTTCCAAGGAACACTGTGCCATTTCCTGAATCATATTGGATAGGTCCAAGTTCTGACATACCATAAGTTGTAACCATGTCTTTGGCAATTCTTGTAGCTTGTTGGATATCGCCACTAGCACCTGTAGAAATATCATCGAAGAAGATTTCTTCTGCAGCTCTACCACCCATATAAGATGTGATTGTATCGTATAATTCCTTACGAGTATTTAGAATCTTTTCTTTACGTGGAGTTATCAGATTATAGCCTCCCGCATTGCCTCTTGGAATGATAGTAACTTTTTGAACGATAGCACCATCTTTTAAATTAAGTCCGACAATAGCGTGTCCTGCTTCATGATAGGCAACTAATTTCTTTGTATGTTCATCATAAGTTCTACTCTTTTTAGCAGGGCCCATCATAACTCTGTCAATTGCTTCATCAATTTGTGCTAAGTCAATCTCTTGTTTATTTTCTCTGACTGTTAAGATAGCAGCTTCATTTAAGACGTTTTCAAGATCTGCACCAGAGAAGCCAGGTGTTCTTCTAGCTAGGGCTTCTAAGTCTACACCTTCAGCTAATTTCTTATTACGCGCATGAACTTTTAAGATTGCTTCTCTTCCTTTTAAATCTGGTAAAGAAACAGTTATCTGTCTATCAAATCTTCCTGGTCTTAATAACGCAGGATCTAAAACATCTGGTCTATTTGTTGCGGCAATGACTACGACGCCTGAATTATCAGACATACCATCCATCTCAACTAATAATTGGTTAAGAGTTTGTTCTCTTTCATCATGGCCACCACCCATACCAGCGCCTCTTTGTCTACCTACCGCATCAATTTCATCGATAAATATCATACAAGGAGCACTAGCCTTGGCGTTTTTGAACATATCTCTAACTCTGCTGGCACCAACACCGACAAACATTTCTACGAAATCTGAACCAGATATTGAGAAGAACGGAACATCTGCTTCACCTGCAACAGCTTTAGCCAATAAAGTTTTACCAGTACCAGGAGAACCTACCATCAAGATTCCTTTTGGAATTCTAGCACCTAAGGCCGCGAATTTTTTAGGTGTCTTTAAATATTCAATAATTTCAGCCATCTCTTCTTTTTCTTCATCGCATCCTGCTACATCACTAAAACGAACTTTAACATTTTCTTCTTTTCTAGCACGTGAACGTGAAAAATCAAAGGCCTGACGATTGCCGCTAGAAGCAGCCATTCGATTAATAATGACAATACCTAAAACACCAAACAATAGAATAGGCACAATTGAAGTTAATAAGCTAACCCAAATATTTGATGCATTGGCATCTACCACTTCTATCTCTTGAGCTTTTGTTTCTAATTTTTCTAATAATTCATCAACTGTCGCTTCAGTTTTAGGAATTAAAGTAGAGAAACCAACTTCCTTACTTCCATCCATATAAACGCCAGAGACAGTAATGACATTAGTATCGACTGATACTTTAGCGCTTTTAATCTGCTTATTTGATTGTAATAATTCGTTAAGTTTTACATAATCTATTTCACTAGAACTAGTTAATGAACTAGGACTAGTAAAGAATAAAAGACCTAGAAAGATAGCGACTATCAAATAAGGAATAAAACCACTTATACTTGGACGTTTATTTTTTCTATTAGGATCCATATTTCCTCCTTAAATAGCTTCTTTTTTAATTACTCCTACGTAAGGTAGATTACGATATTTTTGGTTGTAATCAAGACCATAACCGATTACAAATTTATTTGGAACGCTAAAGCCTATATAATCAATTTTGATATCAATTATTCTTCCTTCTGGCTTAGAAAGTAGTGTTGCAATTCGAACATCTTTTGCGCCTTTTGATTGGAATAAACCGACAACTTCTTGTAGAGTCTTACCTGTATCAACAATATCTTCAACTATTAAGACTTCCTTGCCAGTTACTGGATTTTCAACATCTTTTAAGATTTTAACTTCTGTTGAATCTGTTCCAACATAACTTGAAACATCCATAAAATCTATTTCTAAATCAACATCAATATGTTTAATCAAATCAGCCATGAATGGTACAGAACCTTTTAAAAGCCCCACAACAACCAGTTGAGCATCTTTGTTACGATAATAATCACTGATTTCTTTTCCTAGTTGCTTACAACGTTCTTCAATTTGTTCACTGCTGACAAGAATTTCTGCCACGTCTTTATGAATTGCTACTGTCTCCATATCATCTACCTCCGCAATAATATTATAATTTTATCATATATAAATTGTGTTTTGGCGAATAATGATTAATATCACAGCCTATTTCTGGCACTAATATTATCACTCCCTTAACATTAATTAATACTGGCCACATCTTACGTTTAGATGAACCTATTTTATTGTCAATAAAGAAGCGGTTAAGCTTCTTTGTGCCATAACGCATCTTGATAAAATCACCTTGTTTATAATTTCTGATTGTTATTGGAAAATCTTCTTTTTTTAAACTGACACCTTCTTTACTATTACCTTTTTTAGAAAGTTTAAAGTATTCATTTTTAATGTATTTAATTTCATTTAATGTAAAAGAATAATCTTTACATTTTTTATATACTTCCAAATAGTCATATTCTTTCACCAGATAATAATCTTTAATATCAATCTCAAAACTCTTAGCTTCTTTTATCTGTCTTAATACTTCATTTAATTCTTTATTGGAAATATTAATACCTAATAATTCTTTTAATAGATATTCTTTATTATCATAATTATTAAATTCATCTAAACTGATTCTTTTTCTTCTATTTAGATATTTTTTAGCTTTTTTTATTTCTGTTAAATGATATTTATTCTTAAGATTAATTTCTTTAATTATTTCTTTCTTATCAGCTTTAGACATCTTATCTAATATTTGGTGTCTTATTCTATTGCGCGTGTAATCATCAGTTAGATTCGATTCATCAACGCCATATCTCAAATCATGTTTTAAGCAATAATCAATTAAATCTTGTTTACTATATTTTAATAATGGTCTGTTTACTTTTAAACCATTTAGATTAACATTTCTTTTTAAACCATAATATGAAGGAGTATTGCCACGTTTAATCTGTAGAAGATAGGTTTCAATCAAATCATCCTGATGATGAGCTACTAATACACATTCAAGATTTAATTTTTCAATCAACTCTCTAAAGAAAGCATATCTAAATACTCTAGCTTTATCTTGAAAATTACCGCCTTTAGAATCTTTATAATCTTTTTTATAAAAAGGAAGATTATGTTTTAGACAATAATTTTTCACAATTTTTTCATCACGATTAGCTGTTTTTCTTTTATGATAATTGACATGAGCGACATATACTTCATAAATATCTTTAGACATATCTAAAAGAGCTAATGAATCAGGTCCACCACTACATGCGACTAAAACTCTTTTTTTATTGTCATTCATATATTAAACATTGAATTTAAAGAAAATCACATCACCGTCTTTGACAACATATTCTTTGCCTTCTTGGCGAATCTTACCAGCTTCTTTTAATTTGACTTCACTTTTATATTCCATGAAATCATCATATGTATATACTTCAGCTTTAATAAATCCTTTTTTAAAATCAGTATGAATAATACCTGCACAATCTGGAGCTTTAAAGCCATCTTTAAATGTCCAGCCACGGCATTCATCTTTACCAACAGTAAAGAAAGTCTTAAAGCCCAATGTCTTATATGTCTTTAAGATTAATTCATCAAGCCCTGATTTCTTGATACCTAGTTCTTCTAAGAATAATTGTTTTTCTTCCTTTTCTAAATCACTTAATTCTTCTTCAATCTTGGCAGAAATAGGTACAACTTCACTGCCCTCTTTATTTGCGTATTCTAATAATTTCAAATAATTAGGATTATTTTCTGGATTATTAATTTCTTCTTCTTTGATATTGGCGATATAAACCACTGGTTTAGATGTTAAAAATTCAAAGCCCTTGATATATTCTTTTTCACTTTCATTAAATTCTAAAGAGCGAACTAACTGTCCCTTGCCTAATGCTTCATGGATCTTCTTTAAGATGTTGTATTCAAATAAAGCGTCTTTATCTTTTGATGTCAGTGCTTTCTTTTCAACTTTAGAAATTCTGTTTTCACAGGTTGTCATATCAGCCATAATCAATTCATAATTGATGATTTCAATATCATCAAGTGGATCAATACGATTATAGACGTGTTGAATATCATTATCTTCAAAACAACGCACCACATGACATAAGGCATCAACCTGTCTGATGTTGGCCAAAAACTTGTTTCCTAAACCTTCACCATTGCTGGCACCTTTTACTAGGCCTGCAATATCTGTGAATTCAAAAGTTGTAAAGATTGTTCTTTCTGGTTTGAATATTTCAGAAAGGTTGATTAATCTTTCATCTTTAACTTCAACGATTCCTACATTTGGTTCGATAGTCGCAAAAGGATAATTCGCAGCTTCGACTCTTGAATTAGTAATCGCATTAAATAATGTTGACTTACCTACATTTGGAAGTCCAATAATACCTGCTGTTAAACTCATACTATAAGTTTATCACTTTGTATTATAAAATGTATTTGCGATGAATATAAAAAAGAAGAAAATCATAAAATTAAGCATAATTATTGTCTTATTAGTTCTAATATTTCTATGTTTAGCCTATGTTTCTGTTCCTTTTATAAAATATATTAAAGATCCCGAAGAATTTAAGAAATGGATTGATAATTTTGGTATCTTTTCATCAATAATCTTTATATTAATTACCATAAGTTCAATATTATTCCCAATAATTCCAGGTGAGCCTTTAGAATTAGCTGCCGGCTATGCCTTTGGCTTTATTGAAGGAAGCATTTATTGTTTATTAGCGGAAAGTCTAGGCAGCATCATAATAATCATGTTGACAAGAAAATTTGGCTTAAAAATTGTCCGTTTTTTCATTGAAGAAGAGAGGTTAGATTCTTTAAAATTTCTAAAAAGTTCAAAAAGAAAAACAAATATCTTTTCAATTCTATTCATCGCACCTGGTGTCCCTAAAGATTTATTATGCTTCTATGCAGGATTAAGTGATATGGATTTATTAACAATTCTATTAATCACAAGTTTAGGAAGGTTGCCATCAATATTAAGTTCAACTATTGTTGGAGCTCATTTAAGTGATAAAAATTATACTTATGCAGCTATCATATTTGTGGTAACTGGCATCATATCTTTAATATGTTTATTCTTATTTAATGGCCATCAAATCAAACAAAATGAAGAAAAAACGAAAGATTGATTTGTGCTAACATAAAATTAAGGAAAGAGGTACATATGGAAAAGAAATCTAAAAGCAAATTTATTCGTTTAATAGTTTATGTCTTGTTGTATATCATAAGCTATTTAGTAAATCGTTTCTTATATGCCCATGAATTATTATCAGTAATAATGATGGCGTGCCTTGTATTATTTGTGGCTGGTGTTGTCGTTGTCGTTTTAAGTATGATAAAAACAAATAATCATCGTAAGGCGACTATTCTATCATTATTCAATAGTTTAGTTAATTATATAGCTGCCATCATTATCTTATGTTGGAGTCTATCAATATGTGGTGTCAATGTTAATACAATTGTTACCAGTGTTGGTATCTTAACATTAGTAATAGGTTTTGGTGCTGAAAGCCTAATATCTGACTTAGTAACAGGTATTTTTATGTTGTTTGAAAACCAATATAATGTTGGCGATATTGTTGAAGTAAATGGCTTTAGAGGAATCGTAAAATCAATCGGTGTGCGTACAACGCAAATCATGGATGTTGGTAAAAATATTAAAATTATTAATAATTCAGATATGAAAAATATTTTGAATCGTTCATCTAATATTTCAATTGCCGTAAGCACTATTGATATTCCTTATCCTACAGATTTAGAAAAATTAGAAGAAAAACTTCCTGCCTTAATGGAAGAAATCTACAATAAGCATACAGACGAAATGTTAAGTGCTCCTAAATATATAGGTGTAAGTGAACTTGGCTCTTCTAGTATTACGCTTAAATTTGTGGTCGAAGTTGATGAAGATAAAATCTTTTCTGCACCACGTGTATTAAATCATGATTTATTGTTAGGCTTTAGAAAATTAGGTATCGAATGTCCATATCCTCAAATTGATGTCCATAATAAAAATGACTAACGGCAAGTTAAATAAAGATAATAATTCTTCATATGTTGATCAAAGCTTTGGTTGTGATGAAAGATTAGAATTTAACTACCCAGATGATACTCAAGAATTCACTAATCTTTCTCAAGATAGAGAATTTCAACATGAAGAATATGAAGAAACAAAGAAAACTAAAAGTAAGTTAATACAAAAGCTATTAACGGCTTTTATTGCGTCCACTTTTACTTTAGTTTCTGCAGTATCTTTAATTCCTTCTGATAGTTCAAACCAAGCGAATAATCAAATAATTGAACCAGAAAACCCAATAGTTAATGATGTAATCGAAGAATATGATATCGTTGGTTTTTGGAGCGATGGCAATGAGTCATATCGTTTCTTACAAAATGGAAAAGGTTATTATACTGATGGCAAATATTTTATTTTATTAGATTGGGAAAAAGTTGATAATGATTATCATTATTATGGCGGTGGTATCAACGAAATAGAAAAAAATAGTTTTAGCTTTTGGAATATTGATGCTACTTCTACGATGTCATCAGAAGGCTTGATTCTTAATAATTCTAATCATTTTGTTTCAACATTCAAGAAAGCTGAATTAAATTTTGATGATAGTTTTATTCTTTCAATATTAGATCTTTCATTTGAAGAAAGAATACAAGGTTTCTATGAATACCAGGAAACTGTTTCTGTTTCGCCTGATGTAAGTGATTTAAAGCCATCATATTATCTATTTGATAATCAGACAATAAGCACCGATATTGGTAGTGATGATTATCATTATTATGAACATTTCGTCGTTGATTATGAAATTTTAGATAATTATCAAATAAAAGCGACAGGTGAATTTATCTATGAAGTGTCTAGAGATAATCATACCTATCGCTATATAAATAATGATTTCTATTACTATTATTTCTTAACCCAAGATAAAGAATGCATCTTGGCTGATGTCTTCTCGGGCAAACATATCTTATATAAAACAGAGTTGCCATTTTAAAAAGAGAGGTCACTCTCTTTTTATAACGCTCTTTTCTTTCCTACATAGAATAGGGCAACTGTTCCTGGCCCCGCATGAGAGCCAATAGTTGAACCAATGTAGAATAATTTAATTTCTTTGATTTTAGGGAACTGTTCTTTTACTAATTGAGCTGTCGCTTCACAATCTTCTAAACATCCTGAATGAGCTATGAAACAATAATCATCATAATCAGGTCCCACTTCATTAAACATTTTTTCAACCATTTCTTTCATGGCTTTTTTCTTTGTTCTTGTCTTTTCTAAGACTTCAAGTTTGCCTTCATCTGATACACACATTACTGGACAGATCTGTAATGTTGTCCCAAAGAATCCTGCCGCTTTAGAAATTCGGCCACCTCTTACATAACTTGTTAAGTCACTAGAGAAGAACCAGTGAATAATCTTTTTTCTATTCTCTTCTATCCATTTAATATTATCTTCAAGTGACATACCTGCATCTAAATTGTCTTGGGCCTTATAAACTAATAGACCATGCCCTGAAGATGCCGCTAAAGAATCAACGCAATATACTTTATTTTTATATTTATCTTTTAATTCTTCACTAGCTAAACAAGCGCTATTAAATGAACCAGATAAACCACTAGAAAAGCCAATATGTAAAACATCTTGCCCTTCTTTTAATAATTTCTCAAAATGTTTCATATATATGTCAATATTAGGCTGTGATGTTTTAAACATCTTACCTTCTTTTATATCGGCATAAAATTTTTCATAAGGATAGCTTTTACCTAAATCATCATAATAAGTTACGCCATCACTTTCATAAGGAAACTTTACATAAGCGATATTTCTGTTATTAAAAATATCTTCACTTAAATCAGCTGTTGAATCAGTAGAAATAATATATTTACTCATAGCATTCACCTCACTAATATTATACTAGATATTAAAAAAGCCCTGTGGCTTTTTTAATTTATTATTCGGAAGATTTAATGAAAAAATTATTTTCTAATTAATTTATAACACAAGTGTGTGAAAGTTATGTGAAATCATAGCTGTATAATCAGAAAACGATCTTTTTTATTAATATCTTTTAACACTTCAATTTTAGCTTCCTTAAAATATTCCTTGGCTAATCCTGTAAGGCTTTCTTTTTGATCATAGCCAATTTCAAAACATAACAGACCTTTTTCATTCATTACTTTATGAGCATCTTTAAAGATTAAACGGTAATACTTTAAGCCATCTTCGCCACCAAATAAGGCAATTGAAGGTTCGTAATCTTTGACACTTTTTTCTAATACTTCATCCTGTTTAATATAAGGAGGATTAGAAACTAAGACATCTAGTTTGATATTATTTTCAATGATTGGTTCTAATAAAGATCCTAATAAGAAAGCAATGTCTGCAGCATTATTTGTAGCATTCTTTTTAGCTACTTCCAAGGCTTCTTTTGAAATATCACTTCCATATACTTCTAATTTATCTTCTTCTTTTTTTAAAGCGATGGCGATAGCTCCAGAGCCTGTACCAATATCAGCTAAACAGATAGAATCTTTATCTTTAAATATTTCATCAATATAGGCTAAAACATTGCCTACCAATTCTTCTGTCTCAAAACGCGGAATCAAAACATCCTTATTGACTATCATCTTATATCCATAAAAATATGAATAACCCAATACATAATTTAAAGGTTCATTATTTGAAAGCCTGATGATACCTTCATTAAATCTCTTGATTATTCTTTCATCCGCTTCTTCATCTTTATGAAGATATAAATCGATGTCTAATTCATTACATAATTCAAAAAGAAAAGCCCTTAATGTTTCTTTATCATTAAAGACTAATTTCCCTTCATTTAATAAATCATTATATGTTTTCATTTAATAGTTTTTCTTTTTCTTCATTTTTGATTAAAGCATCAACAACATCATTAAGTTGCCCTTCCATGATGCGGTCTAATTGGTTTAATGTTAAGCCGATTCTGTGATCAGTAACTCTATTTTGAGGATAGTTATAAGTTCTGATCTTTTCACTACGATCACCAGTACCAATCTTTGATTTTCTTAGTGCACCTGCTTCTTCTTCTTTCTTTTCTTTATAGTAAGCATAAACTCTCGCTCTGATGATTCTTAAAGCAGTTTCTTTATTGGCAATTTGGTTTCTTCCATCCTGACAATTGACAGTAATACCAGTAGGCTTATGGACAATTCTTACAGCACTATCAGTTTTATTGATATGTTGGCCGCCAGCACCACTTGCACGATGGGTTTCAATCTCTAAATCACTGTCAGGAATTTCAACATCTTCTTCTTCAACGTCTGGGAAAACAATAACAGTGGCAGTAGAAGTATGAACTCTTCCTTGGGTTTCTGTTTTAGGAACTCTTTGAACACGATGTGCTCCTGATTCAAATTTAAAATGACGATAGGCATCTAAACCTTTAACAGAAAAGCTAATAAGGGCATAGCCACCAGCTTCTGATTCACTAGCTTCCATGACTTCTGTCTTATAGCCTAGATTAGAAGCATAATATGAATACATACGATATAAATCACCTGCGAAGATATTTCCTTCATCTCCTCCAGCAGCACCTCTTATTTCTACTAAACAATCATATGCATCTTCAGGATCTTTAGGAAGCAACAGCTGTTCAATATGTTCATTTAGCTTTTCTAACTTTTCATTTGCTTCATCTAATTCTATTTGCGCCATTTCTTTTATTTCAGCATCATCTTCATTAAGCATCTCTTTAGCACCAACAATTTGAGCATTTAATCTTTTGTATTCCTGATATGCTTCATAGGCTCCTTTAATTGAAGCCTGTTCCTTAGAAAGCTTAGTAAAAAGCTTAATGTTGCTGGCAACATCTTCTTTAAGCATCTCTTCATTTATTTCTAGATATCTTTTTTCAATATTTTCTAGTTTAATTATCCTTGCGTCCATAATAATCTCCTAAAAATTCAATTATAGTTTTATAAAAAAGTAAGGATTTAACCTTACTATTTTTTACCATATTTCTTATTGAATTTTTCAATTCTTCCTTGAGCTGCTGTAAATCTTTGTCTGCCAGTATAGAATGGATGGCATTGTGAACAAGTATCTACTTTAATAGTATCACCTGCTACAGTTGAACTTGATTCAAATTCTGCACCACAACCAGCACAAACTACCTTTACTTTATGGTAATTTGGATGAATTCCTTCTTTCATATCTTTCCTCCTTCCGCCTTGGATATCTTATCAATCCAAAGAAAGTTTCGCTCATTTATGATAACACATCCATATAAAAATGCAAATTATTCAGTATTTCTAAACATTTAATAGTTATTTAGACATTTCGTTTGGTCTTAACAGGCCTCACTAACTTCAATATATCACAATCTCTTATATAATAATTATTAGAGGATATATGACTGTTATTAAATTTTGCTTATTAATATCTGAAACAATTCTTGGATTTGTTTTAATCAATTTAATACAACTTCCTTTTAGAAAAGTTAATAAACGTATTTTATTATTTTTCTTATTTATTCTTAAATTTGGATTAGCTTTATTATTAAGATATTTATTGGTAGGAATTAATTTTAATCTTTTCTGGCAAAATGAATTTTTATTCGCTGCTATTTATTTAGTTTTGGTTTCTGATATATTTGTCGATATTATTTTATTTGCTGTTTCGTTATTTAAAAAAGAGACTAATAAGAAATTAAGGATGATTGTTTCCTTAATATTTACAGTATTATTCGCAACATACAATATTGTAAATATGCAGATAATCATGCCGAAATATCATACGATAATTGATTCTAAACTTAAGCATGAATATAAAATAGTTTTCTTTTCAGATCTTCATTATGGTAAGGTTCAAACAAAAGGAACAGTTGATAAAGCGTTAGAAGAAATTAAAGAACTTAAACCTGACATGTTGTTGCTGGGTGGTGATATCACAGATGAATTTACTACCAAAGAAGAAATGGAATATATTTATAAGAAGATTGGTTCTTTAAATATTCCAACATACTATGTTTATGGCAATCATGATCAACAAGAAAGTGGTCAAAAAAGACTAGGATATCAGATGTATAGTGAAGAAGATTTAAAAAATACTATTGAAAAAAATGGTATTTCAATTCTTTGTGAAAACTATGTAGAAATAAATGATGATTTAATTCTTATAGGAAGAGACTATCCAAATAAGGCGCATAATCGTAAAGATACTAAAGATTTATTACCGCTTCCTAGTGATAGGTATCTCTTGTGTATAGACCATTCACCATATAAAAATGATGATATTTTAGAGCTTAATGCAGATTTACAACTATCAGGACATAGTCATGCTGGACAATTATTCCCATTACAGCTTATTTATAGAATAATGGGTTTAAATGTCTATGGTGATTATTATATTGGCGATACCCATTTATATGTTTCTAGTGGCATAGCTGGTTGGGGCTATCCACTTAGAAGTGAAGCACATTGTTATTATGAAGTATTCAATTTAAAGCCTTAGAATTATCTAAGGCTTTATTGTTTAATATTTATTATTTATGGTTTATTCAGCATCGGCACCAAGGCCCTTTAATTTCTCGACAATGCCTTCATATCCTCGATATATATGATAAGCATCTTCAATGATTGTTTCACCATCAGCCATTAATGCTGCAATGATAAGAGCTGCTCCACATCTTAAATCAGTAGCTCTTATTTTTGTGCCATGTAATTGCACAGGTCCATAAATATTAGCCTTAGCTTCATTACATTCAATATTGGCGCCCATCTTTATTAGTTCATTACAATGTTTAAATCTTTCAGGATATATTGTCTCAACAACGTGAGATTTACCTTTTGCTTTACATAATAAAGGCGTAATAGGCTGTTGTAAGTCTGTCGCAAAGCCTGGGAAGGTTTGTGTTTGAATATCGATAGCTTTTAGATCGTTTGATTCATATACATGAACATAATCAACACCTGTTTCTATTTTAGCTCCAGCTTCTTCTAATTTAGAAATAAGAGCTTCAATATGTTGAGGAATGACGTTTTCAATTAAGATGTCTTTGCCAACAGCAGCAGCTAAACAAATATAAGTACCTGCTTCTATGCGGTCTGGAATAATATCATGAATACAGCCTTTTAAACGTGATACACCAATAATTGTAATATCACTTGTGCCAGCACCTCTGATTCTTGCGCCCATCTTATTCAACATACTAGACAAATCAATAATCTCTGGTTCTTTAGCAGCATTATGAATAACTGTTCTTCCTTCCGCAAAAATAGCAGCCAAGATAATATTAATTGTTGCGCCAACAGAAGCAATATCCAAATAAATTTCATCACCTACTAAATGTTCAGCATTAATTTCTATCATGTCGTTGTCTGTTGTGATGCGTGCACCTAATGATTCAAAACCTTTTAAATGCAAATCGATTGGTCTAGGTCCTAAATTACAACCACCAGGATATAACATTCTGACATGTTTAAATCTGCCTAGTAATGCTCCCATAAAATAATAAGACGCTCTAAGTTTTCTAACTTCATCAAAATCTAAAACGACATTTTTAATATCTGTTGGATCAATTGTAAGATTATCATCATTTTTTTCAACTGAAATATTTAATTTTCTTAATAAGAATATTAATGCATTGATGTCTTCAATTTCTGGAACGTCATAAAGCTTAACTATTTCACTAGCTAAAACAACAGCAGGTAAAACAGCCACAGTGGCATTTTTACTACTCGATATTTTTACTGTTCCTTCAAGAGGTTTACCACCTCTAATTTTTATAAAGTCATTCATAATCTTCTACAAGTTCATCAAGATTCTTGATGATTCTATCAGCCCTGCTTAAATCAATATCTAAGCCTGCTTCTTTGTTTCCTATAACATAAGCTCCCGCATTTTTTCCTGCTAGAACACCAGCAACAGAATCTTCTACAACAATCGCTTCTTGTCCATTGATTTTGAAATGCTCAAGAGCTTTTAAATATATATCAGGATATGGTTTTTCTTTTATGCCGTCTTCATAATAAACGACATAATCAAATAAACCTTCAAATCCACATTTCAAGAAATTAATGACATTTTCCTTTGTATTCATTGTGCACAATGCCAATAAATAATTTTTCTGTTTTAATAATTTAATTAATTTTAAACTTGAAGGATATAAATAATCTTGATAGTTAAGAGGATTTTCTAGAAAATAATCATCATATATTTTCTTTCCTGTTTCTATATCAACATTAAGTACTTTAGCGACATATTCATATGTTGCAGCCATTGTCGCTCCTACAATATTGTCACTTATTTCTTTTGTGCTTAATTCAACGCCTCTTTGTCTAAAACACTGTTGGCTAACATATACATAATATTTTTCGGAATTGGCCAAAGTGCCATCCATGTCAAACAAGAAGGCTTTAATCATTTTATTGTTTTTTAGCGTAATCTAAACAAATCCATGCACCATCAGCAATCTTGCCCCAAGATGCTCCAGAAGCAGATTTGATTTCATAAACTTTAACAACACTATTGTAGTATAAATATACAGTATCACCACTATGGTCACACATTTGTTGGATATCACTAGGAAGTTTGTCATAGTTAGCGAAACTGATTGTTTCTCCTGGATTTGGTCTAACGCCTAAGCCTCTTTCAGCAGTAATGATATAGCTATCACCTGTTGATGTTACTTCTTCAACCTTTGGTGTAGTTGCTTCAGTTAATTGTTTTTGTAAGTCACTGATTTGTTTCTTAAGATCAGTTTCATTAGCAGTAGCTTTGCTGATATATGCTTCATAATCAGCTCTTAAATCGTTATAAGCTTTATTTTTATTAGCACCGTACACTAAAGCGATAATAGCTAATACTAAAAGTAATGCTAATAAAGCTCCCGCAACAATAATCACTTCTTGTTTTACACGGCGATAAACTGGTTCCTTCTTTACAGTTTCTTCTTCCTCTTCTTCTAATTCTTCATCAGTTTCTAAGAAAGTTTCTTTAACATTGTCTTCATCATCATTTGAGAAATCTTGAATCTCAATTGAATCTTCATTTTCATAAGGATTTTTACCAAACATTTTCTTACCTCCCCTTATCTATAAAAGAAAGCATTAATCACTGCCTTCTATTATTATTCTATAACCTTCATATTCTCCTTCTAACAACTTTCCTTGATTAGCGACTTCAAAGATTTCTGCTAGAATTAGCCCATCTTTATTAACACATCCTTTAATGACATCAACAATCATTTTTTCTTCATCAACGTTTACCACATAATCATGACTTAAAATCACTTCCACAAAGCTTCTTAATTTTTCAACATCATTAAAACTTATACGTTGAAGAATAATAATGTTTTCATCAAGTGGATATTCATATGCGAATAGATTCTTTAAATCAAATACGCCTTTAATAAATGACTTATCTAAATAAGTATAAACAGCTTTAACAGAATCATAGATTTTATTCTTTTGAGCTTTTTCTTCATTTCTAATTTCTTCGATTCTATTAACTATTTCATCTTCATTTAGTTCATCTAATAAATCTTGTAGATTATCTTCAATTTTAATTAATTCAATATCTTCTTCATTAGAAATATTTTGAAGTTTTTCTTCAGGTTTAGATTCTTTAGTCTTAAATTCATCTAATATTTCTGTTCCTGGATTAGCGATATAGATTTGATCAATAGTTCTTTCATCATAGATAGAATTATAGTCATTGCCATAAACACTATTATTTTCAAATACAATCTCTTTTTTAGGGGTAATCTTTAAATTAGAAATATCACCGATAATATCTTCAATATTCTTGACTACCTCATCTTCTTTAATTCTTTCAATATTTTTAGCTTCTTTTTTGTAAACGAATTCTTCTTTCTTTAAAGCAGGCAATTCACCAATAATATCTTGAGCATTTTTAACTACTTCATTTTCATCAACCTTTTCGATATTCTTGGCTTCTTTTTTATAAACGAATTCTTCTTTATTATCTTTAACAGATCTTTCTATTATCTTAGGCTTTAAGGTGATTCCACCTCTATCTTTTTCGATAATAAGATCAAGAGTATTAACGACAACATCTTCATCAACATTCTTGATATCGACATGTTTTCTTTCAAATGATTTTTCTTTATTCTCTATTTCATCTATTAATTCCTTAAAGCCTTCGTTGATTAATTCTATTTCTTCATCTTCTACTTCATCAAATAATGTTTTTGTGTCAACTTCTTTATTTGTTTCATCTAATAAAGATGCAACATCAATATCTTCTTTTTCTTTTATTTCCTTTCCATTTTCAAAATCAATGATTTCTGTAAAAATATCATCTAATTTTGGATCATCACTGCCAACGATTTTATTATCAACTTTTTCTTTTTCTTCTTCGGTATTAGAAGCAGCTTTGGCGATAATTGAGAATTCTTCATCTTCCTCTTCTTCAGGTTTTCTTCTTAAAAGATCTAATAAATGTCTTTGAATGTCGTTTTCTCTTTTTTCGTTGCCAAAATCGACGTTAAAAAGATCTTCAAATTGAGAAATCAAATCTTTTCTTTCTTCTTTTGTATTTGAAAGCGAACTATTTGATTCTAGTTCTTTTTCTTCTACTTCATCTTTTGTTTCTTCTTTTTCTTCAGATAAGGAAAAAGTCTTATCTGCCAAATTTTCTACTGCTGAAGAAATCAAATCAAATACATTACTACTTTCGTTCACTTTTTCTCCTGAATGCAACTAAAAGACCGTCACCAACGTCTTCATGGAATATTATATCAAAACGGTTATCATTTCGCATTAAATCAGAGAATTTTATAATTTTCTTGACTAAAGAACGGGTATTGCGGTTTTTAATATTCTCTACATCGTATACAAGCCCATGAAATATCATGTTGTCGTAGATAAAAGCACCATCTTCTTTTAAATTATCAAGAAATTGTTCGGTGTATTTATAATATTGGCTTTTCGCCGCATCCACAAAGATTAGATCATATTTCTTATCTGTCTTAAATTCTTCAATTGGACAAAAATGAACATTAATCTGTTCATCAAGATTAGCTTTTTCGATATTAATTAAAGCCTCTTTATACATCTCTTCATTTTTTTCAATAGTATCAATATGAATATCTTTATTGACTAAAGCCATATTAATACTTGAATAGCCTACTGCTGTTCCTAACTCTAAAATATCTTTAGCATTTCTTTCTTTGATGAATTCCAACAAAAAGAAAAGGCCCCCATCTTTAATGATGGGAACTTTTTCTTCTAATGCTTTTTCTTTAATTTCTTCAATCATTATTTAACGATTTCTTTTAAGATATTTGTGAAATAATCAGCCTTTTCAATTGCTTCTTTGTAAGTCTTTGCCTTAGTAGATAAATAGATCTTGCATTTAGGTTCTGTGCCTGATGGTCTAATCGCAATAAACGAACCATCATCTAAATAATACTTCAAAGCATCGGTAACATCAAAGCCATTTAATTCTTGAACTTGACCATCAAGATAAGTTGTCTTTCTTAACTTATAATCTTCAATCTTCTTAATTGTATAGCCTTCGATGCTGAATGGTTTTTCTCTAAGTCCAGCCATGATTTGTTGTAGCTTAACAGCACCATCAGCACCAGGCAAAGAAATAGAAACTTGACTGTCATAATAAGCGCCAACTCTTGAGAAGATATCTTCAATGACATCAAACAGATTCTTGCCCAAAGAATGATAATAGGTTGCAGCTTCTGCCAACATTAGACATGCTTGTGTAGCGTCTTTGTCTCTTACAAATGGTTTGATTAATGAACCATAAGATTCTTCATAACCAAAGACATAATTCTTTAAGCCATTTTCTTCATATTGTTTAACTTTGTTGCCAATATATTTAAAGCCTGTTAAAGTCTTTTCGCATTCAACACCATAATAATTCGCAACAGCTTCACCAATATCACTGGTAACGATAGTGTTAAACATTACTGGATTTTTAATTTCAATTCCTAAATCTTTATAAGTGCTTAAAATATATTCCAATAAAACAGCGCCTGTCTGGTTGCCATTTAATATTAAATAATCACCATCTTTCTTAACGCCAACGCCCATTCTATCACCATCAGGATCACATACTAACAATAAGTCACCATCTTCTTTGCGTGCTAATTCAATGACGCCTTCATAAGCTAATTTTTCTTCAGGATTAGGTGATTTTGTATTAGAGAAATTGCCATCAGGATAAGCTTGATTTTCAACTACAACCAAATTGTAACCAGCCATAGCCATTGTCTCTTTAACTGGAACATAACTTGCGCCATGTTCAGGAGAGTAAATAATCTTAATATCTTTCTTAAGATCTTTTCTTAAAGAAATGCTTAAAACATTTTCATAATATGCTTTATCTACTTCCTCATTAATGATATTGATTAAAGACTCATCATATTCTCCAATATCAATAGATAACAAATCTTCTATTGCATCAACTTCTTTAGTGACTAATGCGGCAACTTCTGGAATTAATTGGCAGCCCGTTTCATCGTATAATTTATAGCCATTATATTCTCTTGGATTGTGTGAAGCAGTAATCATAATACCGCCATCACATTTACAATATCTAACCGCAAATGATAATTCAGGTGTAGGTCTTAAAGTATCAAATAAATAGGTCTTGATTCCTTGACTTGCCAATAATTTAGCGCAATCATAAGCATATTCTCTTGAATTATTACGATTGTCATAACTGATGGCAACACCGTCTTTATGATATTTGTTTAAATAGTTCGCAAAACCTAAAGTAGCTTTTCTAATTGTATGAATATTAATGCGATTGCTACCAGCGCCCATTACTCCACGCATTCCAGCAGTACCAAATTGAATATCTGTATAGAAAGCATTTTCAATGTCTTTCTTAGACATGCTTAATAATTCAGCTTTTAAACTCTTATCTAACAAAGGATGATTTAACCATTCATTATATTTCTCTTGATATGTCATACTTTTTCCTCCGTAAAAAAACAGGAGCTTTAACTCTCCTGTGAAAAATTATAATTTATCTTAAGCAATGACTTTTTGTGCTTTTAAGATTTCTTCAATTGCAGCTATTGCTTCGTCTTCGTCTTCACCTTCACAAGTGATTCTAATTTCTGATTGTGTAGGGATGCCTAGCGACATAACACCCATAATTGATTTCATATTAACAGATTTTTCCTTAAAATAAACTTTAACTTCGCTCTTAAACTTTCCAGCAGCATTAACTGCAACAGTAGCAGGACGTGCATGCAAACCAACTGGATCAACAACTAAAACAGTAATCTCTTTCATTTAATGAATCTCCTTTTATTCATATCTATTTTATTCAAATATGTAAACGTTTTCAAGATAAGCTGACAAATAGATGTATTATTTATGATAATTCTCATTATTTAGAATCTTAAAACAACGATAAATCTGTTCTAAAAGAATGAGCCTAGTCATCTGATGTAAGAAAGTCAAATCCGATAATTTGATTGCTTCATCGGCTCTTTGTCTGATATTTTCTCCAAGTCCCAATGAACCACCAATCACAAATGTAATCTTTGAATTATTTATAAATAATTTATCTATCTTTTGCGATAGTTTAATTGAGTCAATATTATTTCCTTTTAGATCTAATAAAATCACGTATTCGTCGTCTTTTATTTTATCTAAAAGACGTTGTCCTTCTATTTGCAAAACTTTAAAATAATCATCATTTATTGGTTCATCTTTTACTTCGACAATTTCTAATTTATGATAATTATTAATTTTCTTTTGATAATCAAGAATTAGGGCGTTAAGATTTTTGTCTTTTATTTTTCCTACACAAGCTATTTTAATCATTATAATCAATACTGCCTTTTAAGGTGATATTCTCTTCACCTCTATTTACTATTATTTCAAAAACATCGATATCACTATAAATAACATTAAGCATATCTTCATGTTTATTAATCTTGATATTATTGATACTTAAAATAATATCACCTTTATTTAAGCCCAATGAAGACGCTAATGAATTATTCAAAATGTTTTCTATATAATAACCACTCACAATATCAACAGGGATATTTAAATGTGTAGCTTCATATTTTTCTAAATCATTGATATATAAACCATTCATTCCTAAATCTAACGAATGATAATCATCACCATTAAGCATCTTATCTACCAATATCTTAACTTCATTAATTGGTAAAGCTAATGAGACCTCGTTTTCTTTCATTGTCAAAACGCCAATCACTTCACCTTGCATATTAAAGATTGGACAGCCACTATATCCTTTAGAGAATTCACCAGATAATTGAATGACACCTAAATAATATGCATGATTAGAATTATTGAAAACGATATTATTTAAAACTTCACGATAATTCTTGGAAACCATTCCAAATTGGCTAGAGAAAGCATATTCAAGACTTTCTGCACTGCCAATGCCTAAAACAAACTCGCCAGTCTTTAATAAACTTGAATTGCCAATACTGACAGGTTTAACATCATAATCAAATTCAACTTCAATTAATGCCAAGTCTTTATAAATATCATAAGCATATAAATTGCCTTTAGTTTTGACACCTGAATTAAAATAAATATTAATTGAGCCACTATTACTTACACCATGATAAGTAGATACAATATAAACTAAATTATCTTTTTTAGTATAGATAAAGCCAGTAGAAATCTTTCCATCATGTTCAATAGCGACAATGGAAGATTTGTTTTCATCATAAACTTTACTTAAATCAGTAGAAAAACCTGATACATTATATTCACTTATTTCATTTATCTCTTGAAGATTATTCTTGTTAGATAAAACAAAAGATAATATTAAAGCCCATATAAATAAGATGGCTATTAAAAGATATATAAGACGTTTATTGTTCATTATTAACCTCCTGATATAGAGCCACAATCTAAGAAATTACAAGCATTGGTGATTTGTCCATCAATGATGAAATGTAAGTGAACATGTGGCCCTGTAGCATAACCAGTCATGCCAATTTGGCCAATTACATCGCCTCTTTGAACAACTTGTCCTGGTACAACATACATAGCTGACATATGTCCATAATATGTTTTTATACCATCACCATGATCAATCACTACATAATTACCATTAATATAATGATAAGAAGCTGTTTCTACTACGCCAGTATCGATGGCATAGATTACACCATATGGACTATAACGATTGACGATATCTGTTCCCGTATGTCCTGCATAACAACCCCATCCACAAGTAATACCAGGATTATCAACAGGCCAAATATAATTACCAGAACCAACACTAGGAACTCTTTGGGTACCTACTCTTACGATTGATCTTACTGGTTCTCTTACAAGCACACTAGATTTTTCTTCACCACTTTGAAGAACACCATTAATCCATTTTTCTTCATATAAAACATTCTTTAAACCATTTACTTCTTCAACTTCCACAATTCTTGAACCACTAGGCAAACTAGGATCAGTTTTATATTCAGGATTCTCTGGATTTATTACTTCTTGAATCAAACGGTCTTTTGTGACTACAACCGTAATTGGACTAGAGAAATAAGTAACATTTAAAGTTGTTCCCACAGAAAGAACTTGATCTTCAGAGAAAATAATGTCAGGATTAAGCATCATGATTTGTCTTGGGGACATATTTAAGAAACGATAACCAACACCTCTTAATGTATCTCCTTCAACAGTTGTATAATATTGTCTTTCTTCATTTCTCCCATAACATAAATAAGCATAGATATCATTAACATTTGTAAATATTTCTTTAGGTGAAACAAAGGCACTTGAGAAGTTCATCTTTTCTTCTATTTCTAAATTCATTTCATTAGTACCAAATTCAGTTGGTTCATTGATTGTTTCGTTATTTCTTAAAGCACTTAACGTTTCTTCAGATACAAAGTTTAATAAGAATTGATCTCTAGCAGTATAAAAATCATCCAGATTATTGACATAAATAATGTCATAGACGCCCTGACTTGTAGAAAATTCAATCGCATTAGTTTTAATACCTAATAACGAATTATCAATCAAATAGTTCACAATCTCATCATCTTTATTTTCAAAGACATTGAAACTATCTTCTGAAGTGATATAAATATCTTCTGATAAACCTAAAGAAGTATTAGGGAATTCTTCTTCATAATTCTTATATTCATTTTCAATTCCCTTATAAATCACATCAATATCATTGATATAAGCGATTAATTGTCCATTATAATAAATCTTCTTGTAGCTTATTTTATTTTCACTATCATAAGCTAATACTTTTTGATTAATTAATGAATTTGTTTTGTGTTCCAATGCAAGAACTGTCTTGCCTTTTTCAAAAAGCCTAGGAATACCGAAAACGACACCTAAGCTTAATAAAAGACAAATAATAATCGCTAATATATTTTTCTTCATTTTAATTCTTATTAAAAGCTATTGAATAGAATGCATTATTAGCCTTTTCAAACGCCAAATTGACAATGCCTGTTGGACCATTACGATGTTTAGCTAAAATAAGTTCAACATCTTCTCTTAAATTAGGTGTTTCATTATTGATTTCATTTTTACGATGTATGAACATTACAATATCGGCATCCTGTTCCAAAGAGCCTGATTCTCTTAAATCAGAAAGCATTGGTTTAGCGTCACCTTTTTTATTTCTCTTTTCAAGATCTCTTGAAAGTTGTGATAAGGCAATTACAGGAACATCCAGGTCTCTGGCTAAAGCTTTTAATTTACGAGAAATATCTGATACTTCTTGTTGTCTTGATTCATGATTTCCACTAGATTGAATTAATTGAATATAGTCAATGATAACTAAATATAGACCATGATCATTTTTAAGTTTGCGACATTTCGCATATATTTCTGATACTTTAGCACCAGTCTTATCATCGATAAAGATTTTTTGATGTTTAAGTTCTTGACTAGCTTCATTAATCTTGCCCCACTCTTCATCGCTTAATCTGCCTTGTCTAATCTTTTGGCCATCAACTTTAGCCTTCGCCGACAACATACGCATCGCCAATTGAATGGCTGGCATTTCAAGTGAAAAGATAGCACAGGCTCCTTGTGATACAGCTGCTGAATTAATAGCGATATTAAGTGCGAAAGCTGTCTTACCAACACTAGGTCTGGCTGCTAAGATGATTAAATCACCTTTTTGAAAACCTGCTGTATATCTATCTAAATCCGAATAACGGCTCTTAACACCATTGACCGCATCACCATTAGCTTCAATTTCTTGAATTCTTTTAATCGCTGAATCAAATACTTCTTCAGCGCCTAGAATATCATTATCTGTTCTATTTCTGGTTATATTTAGAATCGTTTTTTCCGCATTATCCAACATATCATCAACGCTATTTAAACTATCATACCCTTTACTAGCTATTTCTTCGCCAGCTTTGATGATTTGTCTCGCTAATGATTTGTTCTTAATAATCTTGATATATTCTTTTGTATTGACACTAGAAACAGTTGTATCAGTTAATTTAATTAAATAATCAAGTCCGCCTATCTTATCAAAATAATCAAAGTCTTTTAATTTAGAACTCAATGAAACAGTATCAATCTTTTCTTTGTTTTCATGCATTGAAGCCATAATTGAATAAATTCTTTTATGTTTATCCAAATAAAAATCATCACTGTTAATACCAGCTTCATGAGCTTCTCTCATTGCGTCTTTATAGACAATTATATTGCCTAACAAAGACTCTTCTGCTTCAATACTGTAAGGAATTGATTTCTGACTCATCTTATTGTCCTTCTTCTATTAATTTTACCTTAACTTTACCAATGACGCCTCTATATATTTCAACTTTGACTTCACTTTCACCTAAAGTCGTAATTGGCTCATTATCCACAAATTTCTTTTTATCAATCTTAAAGCCTTGAGCATTTAACTCTTCGGCAATTTTAATATTGGTAATAGCACCAGATACCTTGCCATCTTTAGCCTTAACCACAAAAGTAAATACTTTATGTTCAAGTTCTTCTTTAATCTTTAAAGCTTCTTGTCTGTTCTTTTCTTCTTTAATAGCTAGTTCTTCTTTTTCTTTTTCTAAATGTTTATAAGCTGTTTCGCTAGCCTGGATAGCTAGTTTATTAGGGAACAAGAAATTCTTCGCATAACCATCAGCGACATTTTTAACTTCGCCCTTTTTACCTACTTTTTTTACATCACTTAATAATATTACTTTCATTTCTCCACGCTTTCTAGATATTCATTCAATGAATTTATCAACATCTCATAAACTTCTTCTTGACTATGTAATTTTGTCTGTAAGCCAGCAGCCGTCATATGGCCACCACCACCCATCTTTTCAAGAATAACCTGAACATTGATTGAACCATTGCTTCTAGCAGAAACAGCGACTTCTTTTTCACTAAGTTTCCATACCACAAAGGCACAATCAATCTCTTTTATATCAACCATGATGTCAACTGCTTGGGAAGCAATTGAACGAGGATAAATATTTTCCACATTGGCAATCATGATGTTGTTTTTATATCTTTTGCCTTCAGATAAGATTTCATATCTTTTAACTGTCATATCATATGGCTCTTCAATTAATTCTTCACATTTTAATGAATCAGCACCATATTGTTTTAAGGTTTTAGCGACATCGAAAGTTCTTGAATCGGTTCTGTTTTTAAAATGATTAGTATCAATCAATAAACCAATATACATGATATTAGCTTCTTCTTTGATGATATCAAGATTTCTAGAGAAATAAGAGAACATCTCGACAACTAATTCAACAGCAGAGCTGGCACCAGCTTCCACATACAAGAATTTCGCATTGACATCAAGATCAGCCTTACGACGATGATGATCAATGATAAGAATATTATTAGAAGCTTTTAAAAGTTCCTTACAATTTGAATTAGCGATTGAATGGTGGTCAACCATAATTACCAAACTGTTATCATCTAAATAATCAAAACTTTCTTCTTCCGAAATAAAACTATGACGAACATTTAAGATGTCTTCATATTGTTTTAAAACATCTTTAACCATTGGTTCAATCTTACCAGAATTAAAGACTAAATAAGCATCTTTATTTAATGTCTTACAAATTAAAGAAACGGCAATTGCTGAACCTAGGCAATCACTGTCAGCGTCTTCATGTCCTACCACAAAAACATTAGAAGCTTCAAGAATATTTCTTTTAATACTATTAGCGATAACTCTGACTTTAACTTTACTTTGTCTTTCTTTCGCTTCACTTGAACCACCATAGAAGATTGTATCCTGGCCAATCGCCCTGCTGGCTACCTGGTCACCACCTCTAGTTTGAGCGACTTCCAATAAATTAGAAGCAACTTCATCTAATTCACTCAAGTCATCACTTCCATAAGCGAAAGCCAAAGATAGAGTTATATTAAGGTCGCTGCTTTTAGCTTCTCTTCTGACTTTATTTAAAATTGAGAAACGATCATCTAAAAGATTCTGGTAAATCTTATTATTTAAGAATAATTGAATACGATTATTCTTTAAAGTCTTATAGATAGCACCATTGCTTTTGAAATAATCTAAAACCGGTACTCTTATATTAGAATTGACGAAAGCCATTTCTTCTTCAGAAAGATTAGCTTCATCATAATTATCAAAATCAACTAGGCCAACGACATAGCCCTTATCATCTAATTCAACTCTTAAATCATATTCTTTTGAAATATCTCTAAAGAATAAAACATAAGAATCATCTTTCTTGGTTACTTCATATTTATCATCATTGATGACAACAGTAGCTTTTAAAACTTTGCCAGATAGCAGATCCTGCAGTTCTGGTAACCAAATCAATAATTTTTCACCAATACGATTAATGCCTCTTTCAGTAAAGAAAACTGATAAGAAAGAAACCTCATAATTTTCGTTATAAAGTAAGATACCAATTCCACCTTCTTTTAAAGCTTCTGGCATTGAACTGGAAATTCTGTTTTCAATATCATCATTTAATAAATTATGATAATTGGTAAAAGCAGCATAAAGAAGCAAAAACGCAATAAAAGTACCAATTAATATCGCTAAAGCTAAATAGTCGCTTTCTTTTAAGAAAATGAAATAAAAAAGGACAGCTAAAAGAGCTAAGACAAATATGATAATTGTAAAGATAGTTGTGACTTTAATTGCTTTATTTCGTTTCATTTTTCTTTTCTTCCATTTTTCTATCAATTAAATTCTTTAAAGGTCCTGCACCATATAGGAAACCCGCAAACATCAAAATGTATAAAGATATTGGGAACAGAATAATAATGAGAACAATCATTATTAATATTGATTTGCCACCCAGTGTCAGTCTTAAATACAAAAGCATAAAGATGTAACCAAAATACATTAAGACTGCTGAGGCAATAAAAGAAGCACAAATCAATATTTCTGTTATAACTGGATATTCTTCTATTAAGAACGAAAATCGATAAATAAGCAGATAGTTTAAAAAAGATAAAAATATTAATATATATGAAGTCAGTGGACTAAGCTTCATCTTACTTATGTCGCTGTTTCCTATATCTTTTATTTTAAATCTTTTTAATAAAACTACCGATAAGAAATATGTAAAGAAGCCTTCCATAATACCTGTTAAAATAATTGCAGCAATAAAAATAATGGGTATTAATGAAGAAAAACTGATATTCAGTTGCCCAAGAGCTTCTTTGACAAGTGCTTGCTCCCCAAGAATATCAAATTCTGCAAGTTGGGTTTTTAAATCTAAGCCAAATAATGGTGAAATCAATAAGACAATAGCGATTTCACCAATTACATAAGCCAACATTGAAATAAATAATAATTTATTTTTTTCAAGATTAAATTTAATCGCTATTGATATACCCATGCCAATAATGATAGCTAAAGGTACATACATATATGCGTTTATTGATCCAAATAATAATCCCAGAACCAATAAGCCAAAACTTAAGATTCCTCCATCTTTTAAACTATACATCGAAGCATAGATGATGATTATTACAGGATATATCATAAACAAGAATGTTTCAAAGAAAAAAGACAGTTGACGGTCAATCAACATCGTTGCCCCAATAATCGCCAAAAGCATAGCGCCCTGTGTTAATTTCTTTGTCTTGTTCATATAAGCAAAGCCTCCATTAAAGATGGAGGCTTGTATTAATTAGTCAGCGATGTAAGGTAATAGAGCCATTTGTCTCGCTCTTTTTACAGCCGTTGTCAACATTCTTTGATATTTAGCACTTGTGCCAGTTACTCTTCTAGGAGTAATCTTGCCATTAGCACTGATGAATTTTTTAAGTAATTCTACATCTTTATAATCAATATAAGTTATTTTATTTTTAGTGAAATAACATACTTTCTTATAGCCTACTCTTTGTTTTCTAAAAGCCATAATAAACTTCCTTTCTATTAATAAAATGGTAAATCATCACTAGAGATATCAAGTGATGGTGTGTTAGAAAAATCATCATTGATTTCATTTTCTTCAAAACTTGGTTCATTACTTGGTGTAAATGTTTGATTGCTGCCTGTATTAGTGCTGCCACCTTTACTGCCACCAATTAGTTGAACATTGTCACAAGTAACTTCTGTAACATATACTTTTCCGTTTTGGCCTTCGTAACTTCTAGTTGTAATTCTTCCTTCTACACCAACAATAGAACCTTTACTAGCATATTGAGATAAAAAGTCAGCTGATTGACGCCATGCGACACAATTAATAAAATCAGCAGTTGGGCCATTACCTTGACCAGTAAATCTTCTATTGCATGCTAAAGTGAATGAACAAGTAGAAATATTTGAACTTGTTTTTCTTAGTTCAATGTCTTTTGTAAGTCTACCAACAAGGATTGCTTTGTTGATCATATTACTTACCAGCCTTTTCTTCAGTGTTGATTGTCATGTCACGTACTACATCACCATTAATACCAAGTAAACGTTTAAATTCATTTAAACCTTCAGTATCAATAGAGTAAGTTACTACAACATAATAACCTTTTTTCATACCATCGATTTCATACGCAAATTCACGTAATCCCCAGTCATCTACATTATCAATCTTGCCACCATGGTTAAGAATGATACCATGTAGTTCTTCAACTAATGCAGCTTTGCCAGCTTCATCTAAAGAAGACTTGATGATATACATAGTCTCATATTGTTTCATGTTTAACCTCCTTCTGGACTAACGGCCTATTTCTAGGCAAGGAATAGTTTTTTCTATTCGCTCAAATATTATACCATAGCTTTTATCTAAAACAAGAAATAAGCCATAGATGATAAAGTTTTAAAATATCAATTTAGTGAGGATTTTTTGATAATTCCTGTCAATTATAAATTATAGGGGCATGCAATAGATGCACATAATTGCCCTAAGCTAATTTGTTATAATAAGGGGGATAAATGAGTAATTTATCAGATAGTAAGCGGAAGAAAAGAATAGAAGAAATAATTAAGAACTTCCGTCCTATAGATGACACATTCTTATCATTTTTAATACAATCAGATAATTCAATTGTTGAATACATATTAAGAGTAATAATGAATATGTCATCATTGAAGGTTATTGAGGTTCATTCTCAAGACTATGTTAAAAACATTTTTGGTAGATCTGCTTGCTTTGACATTCTCGCAAAAGATGAAAATGATAAAATATATAATATCGAGATACAAAGGTCAAATGCTGGAGCTATCTATAAAAGAGCGAGATTCAACAGTTCAATGCTTGATATAAAAAGTATTGAAGCAGGCCAAAATTTGGATTCATTAAAAGAAACATATGTAATATTCATAACCGAAAATGATGTAATAGGTTATAATTTACCAATCTATCACATCAATAGAACTGTTGAAGAAAATGGCACGATATTTAAAGATGATTCGCATATAATATATGTCAATTCATCATATCAAGACTTAAATACTGAATTAGGAAGACTTATGCATGACTTCTATTGTAATAAGCCAGACGATATGCTGTGTCTTCCTATAAAACAGGCAGTAAAGAAAGTAAAAGAAACAAAGGAAGGGAATAAACAAATGTGTGAAATTGCAGAAGAATTAATAGCTGAAGGGAGAATTGAAGGTAAAGCAGAAGGAAGAGCTGAAGCTAATGCTGAAAACAAAGAACAATTTACTAATATACTAAAAGATAAGTTTGGTCTATCTCATGAAGAAGCTGTCAAACTAATTGAAGATTCTTTTAAAGCTTCTAATATGAGTGTTTAGAACATTTAAATAGCATTTATTCTTATCTTGTTCCTAATGAATACAAAGCATCTGTGAAGATGCTTTTTGTATAGGGAAACTATACAGCTGTATAAGAAAACCGAATTTAAAAAAGCGTTACTTCAAACGCTACAGCTATGAGAAAACACTTATATATTAAACTATACACAATCTAATGTTTAAGTCTAGCAAAATTAATTAGAGTAGCAAAACCACACGATGGTTTAACATCACAAAATAATTGGACACCAACACAGATGTTAAACTTCGCCTAAAAACTTACCACATCAGCTATTTCTTAAATAACTCTTCATAATATCCAAATAGTTCATTAATGATTGGCCTTAATTGTTCTACTTGACTTTGTTTCTTAGTATCGATATTAACTATCTTGCCACTTTCATATTCAACGTACATTTCTAATTTAAGATCTTCTTTATCTATTTCATTATCATCTCTTTCATATAATCCATAATAGCCATCATAATGATCAAAATAAGTAAAATCATATTCTCTTATGAAATTATATTTATTGATGATACTTGTTACTGTTTGATAAAAGTCTATTGGGAAATCAATATTGTCTTCTTCAATCGTTTTCTTTTGAGTTTCATCATATATTGATTTAAAGAAATATTTACTTCCATCCATTATTGCACCAAAATAGCTAATTATTTGTCCATTTTCAATTAAGGTTATATCAATTCTATTTATTAAAGATTCTTCTTTTTTAGGGTATAAGTCATCAATACCTTTATCTAAAAACCATTCCGCAAATAATGTATATACTTTAATTGCCCATGGTGAAGTTGGGTTGTTGTTAGTGGTGATATTTAGTTTTTCATCTGATGCATACAAAACACTTAATCTTGATGGTTGATATTCACTTGGTAAACCTGCTGTATATCTATCAGTACCATTTAATTTAACTAGTTCTTCTTCATCAATTATCTTTTGAAGTCCATTTAATAACTCTTCATCAGCTTTATAAGAAATCTTTGATATTGTTTCACTAGCGATTAAATCACCTTCTTCATTCTCTTTGATTTCAAAATAAAAGTAATGGTTATCATCTTTTTTCCATCTATCTTGTAAATAGAAATTTACTGAGAAATTAATTATTTCTTTTGACTTTATTTCTTTAGGAGCGTTCTTATCTGTATTATCAATTGTACCACCTGATTCAGCCTGCTTAACACATCCACCTAGATTAAAAATCATTAATAAATCTAATAATGTGATCATAAGTATCTTTATTCCTTTCTTAAACATAATGCTCCTTAACACAAAAAGGATAATTAATTATCCTTTATATATTTCTCAAAATATTCATCATAAGTGATACCACTTTCATATACAGAAGTAGCGATATCTCCTACATAGCGATAATGCCATGGCTCATATTTATAACCAGTGATATCTATCTTTTCTGCTGGGTATCTAAAGATGAAGCCATATTTATGTGCGTTTTCTTCTAGCCATTGTGCTGCTGGAGCACTATAGAATGTTCCAAAATTATAGCCAGGAGTTAAGATATCTACTGCTAAGCCTAACTGATGTTCAGAATTTCCAGGTCTTGCTGAATAGGTGTCGACAACTTCTACTGGGTCTTCATTTAGATATCTGTTATATAAAACATATTGTGTATTATATGAACGATATGGACTGGTTATATACATACTGATACCCTGCTCATATGCATCATCTTGCATCTTCTTATATGCTTCATAAGCTTGTTGCCTTAAATAACCAACACCATAATTAGATTCTACTTTTACCAAATCATCAGGTTCATAATCACTTGGAAGCTTATAATATTTATTTACTAATACTTGATAGCCATATTTATCTACATCAGCTAATTCTTCATCCTCATATGGTGGTAAATAAACTTTTGAATTAATATATTCAATTAAATCTCTGATGTTATCTTTTTGATCATAATATTTAAGGTACAGATCAAGATTTCTTTCCACAAAATATTTATCTTTACTTAATTTGAATGCCAGATAATAGCCATCCATATTATCTTCATTGACATATTTCACCAATAAAGAATCGTTACGTTTATAATTAGATAAATATTTCTCAAGATTTTCTTCTTTATAGCCTTCTATATTTGTTAGATCTTTTACTCTTTCATAATTATCTTCTCTTAAGACTTTAGAGTTTACTAAAGCTACAACATCTTTTTCTTTAATCAAATCATGATATTCAATATATAATTCAAGATTATCTTCAATAATATTTTCATTATTTAATAATGATGAAAGAAATTCATTATGTTCATTAAAAAATCTCTGGTTTTCTAATTTAAAACCTTCAATAACTTTTATTTCTTTTTTACTATATCCTAGTTCTTTATATACATTTTTACTACAAGCACATAGTAAAAGTACTAATAAACATAATAATAATTTCTTCATCTTTTAATCAAATATGGTAAAAAGGTCATTAAGACTAATAATATCGCTAATACTATTACAACAATTCTTTTAATACTATTCATATGCTATTGCAGCATCCAAGGCAATCTTCATCATATTAGTGAAAGCTGTCTGTCTTTCTTCTGCTGTAGTTTCTTGATGAGTAACTAATGAATCAGATATTGTACAAACGCTTGCTGCCTTTTTGCCTAATACTTTTGCGGTATGGAATAAGCCAAAGCTTTCCATTTCTGCTAAGATACAATTATTTGCTTCTACTTCTTTAATATAATCAGAAGTTTCAGCGTGATAGAAACAGTCACCAGAATGGAATCTTCCTGTATGATAAGGAATATTTAATTCTTTAGCTGCCTTAAAGATCAATTCATTAAATTCTTCACTAGGATATGCCACATGAACATCTTCTCCTGACATTGTCTTTGCGAATGATGATTCAGAATAAGAAGAATCCGCAACACATACATCATAGATGTTGACATCTTCTTTATAAGAACCAGCTGTACCAATTCTAATGATTGCTTCTACTCCATAAAAGGCAAATAATTCATAAGAATAAATTGCGATTGATGGAATACCCATACCTGAACCCATAACTGATACTTTCTTGCCTTTATAAGTTCCAGTAAAGCCAAACATATTTCTAGTTGAATTAAATTGTACAGGATTCTCTAAAAATGTTTCCGCAATAAATTTAGCTCTTAAAGGATCTCCTGGCATCAATACGACTTTTGCGATATCGCCCATATTTGCTTGATTGTGTGGTGTAGACATGTTTATACCCCCTTGTAGTTGCTTAAGATATTTGTTGAAAATGACCTTGTTAATTTCTTTTTCTCACGATACATCTTAAGTGCGTTGTCTATTAATTTTTCACATTCATTTTTAAATTCTATGCCCTTTTCTTTCCATAAATAGAAAGCTAAAGAACCAGGAATAGAATTAATTTCATTCACATATACTTTGCCATTATCTTTATCAATGATAAAGTCAATTCTGACAGCTCCATTAGCGTTTAATGCTTTAAATGATCTGGCTGCTAAATCTTTTACTTTTTCTTCTTGTTTCTTACTTATTTCAGCAGGAATCTTTCTAGAAGTAGATGCCATACCTTTAGAAGCTATTTTGCCTTTGCTGCCAGTCTTCTTAGCTCCACCTTCATATTTATCTTTAAATGATAATAATTCATCATTTTTCATTACTTCTTCAATAGCACTAAGTTCAAATGAATTAATATTTCCTAATACTGATATATTAACCTCTTTTAAATTAGTGACCATCTTTTCTAATACAAGTTTATGATCATAAACTGCACATTTTTTTAATTTGCTTAATAATTCTTTCTGTTTATGAACAATTTCGATACCAATACTAGAACCTAGATTTGCGGGTTTAATAATAATTGGATAACCTATCTTATCACATTTTTCTTCAATGTCTTTTTTATTCGTTTCAATTTCTTTGCTTAAAATATAAAACCAAGGTAAGATCGCAATCTTTTCATATTCTAATACTTCTTTCATTATGACCTTATCTTGACCAATAGCACTTCCTAAAACATTGCTAGATGTATATGGAAGATCCAATAATTCAAGATAGCCTTGTAAAGAACCATCTTCACCACTGGTTCCATGCATCGCCAAGAAAGCTACATCAATTCTTGTTTCTTTCTTTAAGATACCTTTAATTGGCTTGAAATAAGTAAAGTTTCCATCTTTATAGAAACAGATTTTATTTAAGCTTTCACATAAAGTATTTAAATTAGAATAATTTTTTAATTCAAATAATTTATCACCAGTATAAAATTCATTATTCTTTCCTACATAAATAGGAATAATATTATTGTTAGTTTCTTTTAAAGCCTTTAAAACCTGATTGCCTGTTATACAAGATATCTCGTGTTCACAAGACTCACCACCAAAAAATACACCTACATTTAAGTTCATATCTTAATTATACCTCAATTCACTTTTAAATAAGAAAAGCATCCGGTAAGTCATTTTCCAATAAAATCGTATCGTTTTTAGAAAAATGTTCATATATATAAGCGAATGCTTCTTTAACACTGGAAACAGTGATGATATTTTCTTCATTAAAGCCTACATCGATGGCACCTTTTTTAATATCACCGCTATTTGTATTACCAACTAAAATTATAAAGTCAGCTTTATTTAACATATACTTTCCAAAATCATAATTATAGATTGCCTGTTCCTTGCCTAAATCAATTAAACCAGGTGTGACAACAATCTTATTTCCAGGCATTGTGCTTAAAACATCTAATGATCTTTTAGAGCCTACTGGATTTGAATTAAAGGCATTATCAATAAATGTATAGCCATTAATTTCTTTTAATTGTAGACGATGTTCAATCTGTTTAATGTTGGCTACAGCTTTGACGATTTCACTGTTTTCCATGCCTAAATATTTAGCTAAGGCAATACCACATAAAATATTTACGACATTGTGCTCACCTAATAACACTGTCTGGAATTTATAAGCTTTGCCATCTAATTTAAGTTTAAATGTTGAACCATTTTTAGAATAATGTAAATCATAAGCCAAATAATCAGCGTTCTCATTGTGAATACCAACTTTAATGATGTTTACTTTATTTTGAATTTGATAATTATTAATATATTCATTATCGATATTGATGATACCTAGTCCATCAGCTGGAAGTTTTTCAATAGCTTGCATCTTTTCATGAATGATATAGCCAATAGCCCCAAAGGTATTTAAATGTTGAGGGCCAATAGAAGTTACAATACCAATTTGTGGTCTTACAAAATTCATTAATTTTGTAATTTCACCCACATGATCAGCGCCCATCTCACAGATAAATAATTCGTGGGCCAGTTTTAATGATTCTCTTATTGTCTTTGTGATACCCATTGGTGTATTGTAACTAGCAGGTGTCATTAATGTATAATATTTTTCTTTTAATAAATCATTGATGATGTTCTTGGTACTGGTTTTCCCAAATGAACCAGTAATGCCAATCTTCTTTAAATCTTTAAATGTATCAAGAATCTTCTTGGCTTTATTCTGATATTGTTTTTTAATAAATTCTTCAAATGGCCAGGTTATTAATGCCATTAGATATATCAATAAATAAGGCAAAATAATACAAAGAATAAAATTAAGATAAACATTGAAGTATATCAATAATAAAAGATATATAGTTAATCCAAGAATCAAATAGACAACTATTTGTCTTATAACTCTTTTTGTATATACCAATGGTTTAATATATTCAGTATTATTTTCTTGATAGATTAAATAAATAGCTAATAATAAAGTAACAAAAATTAAGATAACAATTTTAATCTTAAAGATTAAACAGATTAAAACAAATAATATATAAATATATAAAAATGAAAATTTAAAACGTTTAAAATCAAATAACCAGCTTGTATATCTTTTAAATTCATAACGATTCTGTTGAAACATATGTAAGGCATTCTTACCAAAACAAAAAGACAGTGCCAAATATGTTAACAATAAAATCAAATAATAACCCTTAAACGATAAAATCTCATTCATATTAATAGTCTTCCTTTAAATATGCATCTAATACACGATTAAAGCGTGCTCCTTGATTAAAATAGGCATAATGATTATCGCCTTCAAAGATTACCAAACAAGCATTAGGCATTTCTTTTTCCATAATCTTACCATACTTTAAAGGAACAGCTTCATCATTTTCTCCCCATATTAATAATGTAGTCACTTTAATATCTTTTAAGATTGGCCTTAAATCCTCATTGACAATCTTTATAAAACTTTGTCTTTTAATACCACTGGTATTTTTATAATCATCACTGCCTGCTTTTTTCATATATTTTTCTTTTAGCGATTCTAAACCCTTAATGCTTAAAATCTTTTTCATGATTTTATATGAATAGACTCTTAGATAATAATCCAGATGTCTATCTGGTCTAATACCAGCTGCCCCTGTTAGAG